>NZ_JACJPT010000051.1:0-34372 GCF_014696195.1 Sphaerospermopsis sp. FACHB-1094
AGTTGGGTTTTGAATCCTAGTAGCATACAGTGATTTTACTGTAATTCTGTCACAAAGCAAAAGATGACAGGAAATTTTCAGTAAATGTGAGTATTTGTTAGGATTGGTTAAGAAAACAGTAACTAGCTACTAACCTCCATTTTTAGTTTCGCTGTTACAGCAGGGTTTCAATAGTTTTGATTTTTTGTGACAATATTCTGTTAAATTGTCAAATAATTTGTCCGCGTTGCCAAACTACCTAGACCACAGCGACAAAAATTGCATCAATCAGATCGGGTGATGGGGAGGAAAAGATTTTTCCCAGTCCCCAGTCTCCAATCACCAATCACCCATTTCCTAAAAACTGTTACAGTCTATAACGCGATCGCAACATAAGGTGGGTTACGGTGTTAGTATGCCCTAAAAACGTTGAGAGAAAACCTTAACCTTATGGCAACTCTAACTGGACAAACTCCCCTCTTCGGCGGTAGCACTGGCGGTCTACTTAAAAAAGCAGAAGTAGAAGAAAAGTACGCTATCACCTGGACAAGCCCCAAAGAGCAGGTTTTTGAAATGCCTACTGGTGGCGCTGCTACAATGCTAAAAGGCGAAAACTTGCTTTATTTGGCTCGCAAGGAGTATGGTATCGCTTTAGGCGCTCAACTCCGCAAATTCAAAATCACTGACTACAAAATTTACCGGATTCTCCCCAGCGGTGAAACCACTTTCATTCACCCTGCTGATGGTGTCTTCCCTGAAAAGGTAAATGCTGGTCGTCAAATGGTGCGCCACGTACCCCGCAGAATTGGTCAAAACCCCAGTCCTGCACAACTCAAGTTCAGTGGTAAAGCTACCCACGACGCATAAGGTCTAGGTACTAGGGACTGGGGACTGGGGACTGGGAATTGTAGATAATGATAAATGCTGATAATTTATCATTCATCTTCTATAATCATCCTCACACCCAATCACCAATCCCCAATCCCTAATCACCAGATTATTTATGATTTTCCCCGACTTCCAACAATTTACAAAACTCGCTCAACAAGGTAATTTTGTTCCTGTCTATCAAGAATGGGTAGCTGACTTGGATACCCCTGTTTCTGCTTGGTACAAGGTTTGTGCAAGTCAACCTTACAGCTTTTTGCTGGAGTCGGTGGAAGGTGGTGAAAAAGTAGGAAGATATAGTTTATTGGGTTGTAACCCGCTTTGGATTTTAGAAGCAAGGGGAGATCAAACTACCCAAACCTATAGAGATGGTTCACAGAAAGTTTTCACAGGTGATCCGTTTAATGTGTTAGCGGAATGTTTAGCACCTTATCACCCAGTAAAATTACCACAGCTACCTTCAGGAATTGGCGGTTTATTTGGGTTTTGGGGCTATGAGTTAATCAATTGGATTGAACCCCGTGTACCAATTCATGCCCAAGATGAGCGTAATCTTCCTGATGGGTTATGGATGCAAGTAGATCATTTATTGATATTTGATCAGGTAAAACGCAAAATTTGGGCGATCGCCTACGCAGATTTAAGGAATAATGAAAACTTAGAAATTGCTTATCAAAAAGCGTGCGATCGCATTCAAGAAATGGTAAGCAAATTATCCTTACCCATATCACCAGAAAATACTAAATTACCTTGGACATCTCCCCAAAATAAACCCAAAGCTGGAATAGAAGAATACACCAGCAATTTCACTAAAAAAGAATTTTGCGCGAGTGTAGAAAAAGCGAAAGAATATATTAAAGCTGGCGATATTTTCCAAGTTGTGATTTCTCAAAGATTATCCACAGAATATAAAGGTGATCCTTTCGCTCTATATCGGTCTTTACGCCAAATTAACCCTTCACCTTACATGGCGTTTTTTAACTTCCAAGACTGGCAAATTATCGGTTCTAGTCCTGAAGTGATGGTGAAAGCAGAACGAGATGAAGAAGGAGGAATTATTGCCACAGTTAGACCAATAGCAGGAACAAGACCAAGAGGAAAAACCACAAAAGAAGATGAATCTTTAGCAGCAGATTTATTACAAGATCCTAAAGAAGTTGCTGAACATATCATGTTAGTAGATTTAGGAAGAAATGATTTAGGAAGAGTGTGTGAAAATGGCACAGTTAAAGTAGATGAATTAATGGTAATTGAACTTTATTCTCATGTCATGCACATTGTGAGTAATGTAGTAGGTAAATTAGCAGAAAATAAGACAGCATGGGATTTATTAAAAGCGTGTTTTCCTGCGGGAACAGTAAGCGGTGCGCCGAAAATTCGCGCAATGGAAATAATTAACGAACTAGAACCAACCCGCAGAGGAGTATATTCTGGGGTGTATGGATATTATGACTTTGAAGGACAATTAAATAGTGCGATCGCTATCCGCACAATGGTATTAAATAATCAAACTGTTACTGTCCAAGCAGGTGCAGGTTTAGTAGCAGACTCCGAACCAGAAAAAGAATATGAGGAGACATTAAATAAAGCCAGAGGTTTATTAGAAGCAATTAGATGTTTGCGATAAGTTCTGCTAGTTAAAAAATGCTGGTTAAAAATCAGAGAAAACTACAATAAAAAATGCACACAGACACAATCTTCTACCAAATATTCCTGACATTTCACACCCTATTATTTGAAATACTGGGTGAACCAACAGAAAATGCCAAAGATTATCAATTCACCTCTGTAAAAGTGAAAGAAAAAGCATTTAGATTTGATGGGATTTTTATGACAGATAATGTAGAAAAACCCATCTATTTTGTGGAAGTGCAATTTCAACCAAAACCAGACTTTTACTGGGAATTAATAGCAGAAATAAACATTTATCTCAATCAATTTAAACCTGTACAAGATTGGCAAGCAATAGCTTTATTTGCAAAACGGAGTTTAGACGTAGGAGAACTGACAGCTTATCAACAAGAATTTATTAACAGTGGGAGAATTAAAAGAATTTATTTAGATGAATTACCACCAGGTTCAATAGGAATGGGGTTAATTGAGTTAATTGTCAGTAAAGAAGCACAAGCACCAGAATTAGTGAAAAACCTCATGGACAGAACCAAAACAGAAATTGTGGATGACAACGAAAAACAAAGTATTATAGAATTGTTAGAGACTGTTTTATTGTCAAAGTTTTCACAATTAAGCCGTCAGGAGATAGAAGCAATGTTTTTAGTGAGTGACATTAAGCAAACAAGAGTATATCAAGAAGCAAAGCAAGAAGGTAAACAAGAAGGTAGACAGGAGGGTAGACAGGAAGGTAGACAGGAAGGTAGACAGGAAGGTAGAAAAGATGAAGCAATCAACTTACTATTAAGGATGTTATCTAAGCGGTTTGGAAAGTTGAGTGATAGTTATATTCAAAATCTCAATATTTTGAATATAGAACAATTGGAAAAACTAGGAGAATCATTATTAGATTTTAAAGACATTAATGATTTGGAAATGTGGTTACAGTCTGAGATCAGTCAGTAATAAATAAACAGATCCCCGATTTCTGTCATCAATTTATGATTTATAGACATGATAGTGAAAGAAGTCGGGGATCTAAAACTTACTCTAAACCCTACTTTTTATAAGCATTCATCCAATGCAGTAACAAACCTAAACCCCAACCCAAAAGCGGGAAAATAGCCCAAAAATAACCAGAACCAGTGAACAAGTTTAACAAAATCAAAAACCCGTTAACAATCAAAAAAACCATGAAATGTGATTTAAACTCTTGCTGTTTTTGATGATTAGACATTGCTTCTTTTTTCACTTCTACTTGTTTTTTTAACCATTCATTTTCCGCAGCAATGAGAGATTCCGAAGAAACCCCTAATTCTGAAGCAATTTCTATTATTTGTTCTCGCGTAAATTCTCCCTGTTGCTTGCGTTTAAAAGCAACTTCTAAAATTTGCTGCATTTCCTCTGAATTGTAAGTCATTATCAATACCTAATCTGGTAAAAAATACTTTTGACATTTACATCTGAAGCGGTAGAAATACAACCTTAAAAAATATTTGACCTTGTTGTTAAAAACAATTTCGCTAAATATTCTATCTTTTACATATTAGTTATTACAGTATTTTAAAAGACAATATTATCAAAGTTTAAGAAAACGAACCGCAGAGACGCAGAGAACGCAGAGAAATTTTGGACGTTGAAGTTATTTTTAAAACTGTTACCTGTCACTTATCATCTATACCATCCCAAACGGAAAGAAACATCAGTAACATTAATTACGGATGCAACCAATTTATAACAATATTCTAATTGACTGGGATAATAAGGTTGAAAAGGTTCACTTAAACTAATGGTTAATCTAAATTTATCCGGTTCAAAGTTTTCTAAGTTTAGTTTTTCGATCACATCTTCACAGAAATATATTCCCTCTTCTAAAACGTTTAGTTTCTCTATCCACACCGGATCAGTAATAGGTAAATCATAAGAATTTCCACATAAACAAAACAAACATCTAAAATTTTTTTTATTTTGTGAATTATATCTCACCTCCCATTCTAACACCTCTGGATTAATCATCGCTAAGGAAGATTTAAGAGGTGTATTTTGTAAATCTTCATAACCTATCTGTTTATCAAAATTACCTAATAATTTTGGTTCTGAAGAACCACGTTTAATTTCTGGTTTGATTAAATTTTTAACTTGTTCTAAACTTGCTTTCCCTAAAATCTGCCATTTATAACTATAATGAATTAGGTAATTTTCAGGATGATGACATTGCGGTTCATGTCTAATAAAAGGAATCCTAATAACATCAAATAGTTCTGGTTCTTGACCATCTCTAGTCATGAAATGTTCTGGATATAAAGTACCATTTCTTCTATTAGAAATTGGCCGCAACCATCCAGAACCATCGGTTTTTATCCCCGCAATACAAATTCCACCATGTTTAGTAGATTTTGCTAAACAGATAATATCAAATGTCAACATCTTATATTCTCACTTGCACCTTACTTGTTACAGTAATAGTAAAATGAGAAGATTTGAAAATTGAACAGTAAAACTACTTAACGCTTAAACAAAACCTAAATATATCCGTGTCTGAGAATATACTCAAAGATGATGAATCTTGATACTTTTATCTAACTTACTATCTAACTTACCTTGCAAATATTCAGCTACTAACCGCCGATGACAGTTATGGGGTTTAAGTTCACTACACAACAAACAACTTTTATCTATCATATCTATAGATAATTTCTTTTCAATTTGTCGTTGTGAAATCAAAAGATTGAATTTTTCCTCATAGACATCCCAAGTTATTTGCTTTTTTTTATAAGCATCTAAAATATCTTGAGTTGGTGCTAAATCAAGAATATGGATATATTCAATATCTGCAATTTTACGCAGAAAATATTGTAAATCTTGCTTTTTTGCAAATCCCGCAAGTTGGGAAACATTGTTTAATCTGGTATCAATCACTCGTTTAACACCAGATTTTATCAAAGTCTCAAAAAATTGTTCTGCTTTCTTTTGAGTAAACCCAATCGTAAATAAATTAACTTCTTGATTTTGCTTATTCATGATCATCCTTATTTTCTGTATACGCGACTTTTTCACCTTGTAATTGATATGCTTTTTCTACTAACTCTGCACGGTTAAACTGTTTTTCAATAGTTTGGTTAGACCGCATATCAAACAGAGAAAGTTGTTTAGCAGAACTTTGATTTTCTGGTAATAAATCATATAAAGTATGGAGTTTTAAAACTCGATTTTCTAAATCTTTATTAGATTCTAAATCTCCATTTTTAAGAATATGATAAATATTCAAACCTGCATTTTTTAAATGAGGAGAAATCAAAATTGCCCGATGACAAACAATGGGATCTTGTTCTGCACACATTAAACTAATTTGGAATTTTTGCGAACCTTGAATCAAACGATTTAAACCTAATTTAAACGCTTCCGTCGCAGCAATTAAATCATATCTGGCCATTCCATCTACATAACAACTTCTATCACTAGGACGCGCACCTAAATTATCACCCAAAGGAACATAAGCAATATTGACAGTTTTCAATGCTGCTTTTAAATTTGATTGATTAAACTGAGGAAACCTGCGACTATAGGGACTAGAACGCACATCAGCTAAAGCGGTAACATCGTGTTTTTGTAATAGTTCAATAAAAGATTCTATGGTGTGGTTGGAATGTCCAATAGTAAAGGTTTTCATAGAGGTTTTATTAAAATCCTGAAAAATGATTATATCATTTATATTACCCAAATATCCCAAAATATTTGTAAAAACATCTGCGTTAAATTACCATCAGAGAAATTACTTAACTAATAATACTAATCAGAATTTTCATCAGGTTTGAGCATACGACGGGAACTCATAATCTAACTTTGGGAAGAGATGATACTGATTGAACAATCATAATTGTATAATAAAAGAAGTACAGTATATTCATAAATATGAACACAACACCCTCCCCCAGTGAAAGAGATGAAATTCTTAAGCGGTTAAACAAAAACCGTCATCAATTATTGGATTTATATAAAAATCAATATGTTGCTTATAATTCTAATGGGATAATCGCACATAGCGAAAATTTACAAGAAGTTTTAGAATTAGCTAAAGCTACAAAACAGAATTTTTTAATTTATTTAGTTCCTCATCACACCGCATCTGTACAAATTTTACCAATTCGTTTCCGAACTGTTGCGCGTCATGATTGGCAACCCAATTATAGTGTTAAATTAAAACATGGAAATATAGAATTTTCTGCAATAATGTTAGTAGATTCTGGTGCTGAATTGAGCTTAATTTCTTTGAAAGTAGGTCAAGATTTAGGTTATGCTTTAGCTGATTCAGAATCAACTTTGTTAGCAGAAACTATTGGTGGTAGGGTTGAGTATGTTTTACGTAATGTAGAAATGACAATTGATGGATATAATTTGATTGCTCCTGTAGCATGGTTACAAAGTAATACGGGTGGAGAACAATTATTATTAGGTCGAGAAGTTGTATTTGATAAGTTTAATATTGAATTTGGACAAGCTGAGGAGAAAATTATTTTCTCATGGCGTGAAAACTTGCATTGATAACATCCAATTTCTTGGGTTTCCTTACGTTAACCTAACCTACTACTACGGGTCATAATTTGTCTGAATCAGGATATCCCGGATTTAAGGATTTACAGGATTCAGACAATTACATCTTGAAATTACTTCAATCAGTGAAAAACCACGCTTAGACATCATGGAAGCAGCAAGTCAACAAGTAATTGCTAACGGAATCACACCAGAAATTTTAGAATCAATTCTCAATGATGAAAACTAACCGTATAGTATATTTTAAGCAACCTGTAATGGTTTTTTAGGCAGCATTTTCGGTTCTGGTAATACTTTATTTTCTTCCTTCAACATCTCCACAAAAATCTCAATTACTTCCTGACCATTTCTAGCAGCTTCCTCATAAGTTCTACCATGTGTATGAAACTCTTGCCAGGGAAACTCAGGTAAGTGAACTAAAAAAAGTTGATCTTCCTCTGACCATTGAATTACCATACTGTAGTGATAGTTCATTCTTCACTTTCCTTATTTTCTAAGTTTTCCAATTCTTTAAGCTTTTTCAGCACCCGTTGAATATTTCTCTCTAAATATAGCGGCGCATCATCCCCATCTTTCCCTGGTATAGTTAAAGGTTATTCAGGTAATAACGGATGTTTCCAATAAGTATGACTTCCTTTACCTCTACCCGGTTGAAGGACATACCCAACTTTTACAACCATTGCTTTCAATTCTCTGATCTTCTTCGGCATTTCCTTTTAGCACCCTGAGTTATATTTTATTATATCCATGTCAAAAATTGATCAGCAATTTTCAATTATTGTTCTACAAATACAATCATAAAACTTATAATATGATCATTCCCTAATTAAGTCTATGACCACCATCAAAGAACAACTAATTGCAGCCATAGAAAACACTCCAGAACCGATACTGGAAAAAACCCTAGACTATCTCGAATATCTCAAAACCAAAACAAATACCTCCACCATCAAATCAACTAATATTTCTGTAGAAGATGGAGAACCAATATTACGCGGATCTAAAGCCAAAGATTTGCTCAAATTTGCTGGAACTTGGCAAGGTGACGACTTCGAGAAATGTCTTCAGCTTGTTTACGATACCCGATCTGAAACTGAATTTTAATGTATCTTCTAGACTGGGTTTAAAATGCGTTCTTATCCTATACATCCTCAAATCCTGGACATCCTGATTCAGACAAATAAAGACAAAAAAAAGCGGGCTAACCGCTAATGCTTGGTTAACCCGTTCAGCTTTGGGAACGCGCAGAGAAATTATTATTGCAACACCAACTTAACGTTAGCGTTTTGCAGGCCGCGCTGTTTTACTTCAGCCAAAGTTTTGTTAACGGCGTATTTTTGGTTAATGGAGTTGATCAACTCGGTTTGGTTGTGCTTCTTAGCAACGCCCCACAAATCAGCGATTAAATCAAAAGAACCATCGCTATTGCGAGACCAACCTAAATCGTACTCGCCTTCCAATACAGCAACGATGTCGGAACGAACACGCTGACCGTTATAACCACGAACATCAGCTTCAGTCTTTACGCTAATACCTAAGTCGCGCAAAGAAGATTTGAGGATTTCGGCATCGGTGATTTTGGTACGCAGAGTGCTAAAGTGAGACATTTGGGTTTCCTCCAATGAGAAGATTGATGAGAAAAACGACAACGGTTTCTTTTTCAGCGAAGCCGCATTAATTTGGGATTAATTGGGAAGCGGCTTTTTTTTCGTAACCTGTTAGCCTTGTGAGCTAACCTTTCCCCTCTGGCATACAGAGGAAAGCTTTTAAAACTCCATGCGCTGATATTCAGCAACGGAGGCTGCGGCGGGTCTAGCACGCTGTCTGGCCCAGTCTCTTAAAGCTGTGACCTGTTCTTGCATCGTTCGTGACAGCGGCAAAGTTGACTTCAATGCAGCAATAATATCTAATTGGGTGAACTCCCGATCCTGGGCAAAAGCTTCATACATCGCCGCAACGATCGCCTGTTCAATTTCTGCCCCTGAAAAACCGTCTGACATTTTTGCTAGTTGTTCTAAATCAAATCTAGCAATATCTTCCCTTCTTTTAGTCAGGTGAATGTTGAAGATATCCTGACGTTCTTCTGGTGTGGGCAGATCCACAAAGAAAATTTCATCAAAGCGACCTTTTCTTAAAAACTCACCCGGTAAACGTTCTACCCGGTTCGCAGTCGCCATTACAAATACTGGAGATTTCTTTTCCTGCATCCAGGTCAAGAAAGAGCCAAAAATTCTACTTGATGTCCCCCCATCAGAATCACCAGAACCTGCACTACCCGCAAAAGATTTATCCAACTCGTCGATAAACAGAATCGTTGGGGAAATTGATTCTGCTGTTTTCAGGGCATTTCGCAGATTTGCTTCACTTCGACCCACCATTGAGCCATCGTAAACTCGCCCCATATCTAAACGCAAGATTGGTAAACCCCACAAACGGGAGGTAGTCTTGGCTATCAGTGACTTTCCACAACCAGGAACACCTAAAATTAACATCCCTTTCGGTTGCGGCAAACCATACTCTCTAGCTCTTTCTGTGAAAGCGTTGGAGCGTTGTTTGAGCCACTTTTTCAACTCCTCTAAACCGCCTACAGCTTCAATAGTTTCATCTTCTTCGATGTACTCTAAAATACCGTTACGGCGTATGAGTTGTTTCTTTTCTGATAAAACTATATCAACTTCATCTTCCGTCAACCGCCCCGTTGTTACCTGAGCCTTACGATATACTTTCTCAGTTTCATCTTTAGTTAGACCTAAAGCTGCTCTCAGCAGTTTTTCTCTAGCCTCGGTAGTCAACCGTCGTCCACGATGCTGCTCTTGATGTTGAGTTAAAACTTTATTCAACTCAGACATATCCGGCAGTTGGAAGTCAATAACAACAACTTCTTTTTCTAGTTCTATTGGTACTTGTTGCACTGGAGACATCAAAATGATGTTCTTTTGCATTCCCTTAAAACTAGCGATCGCATCCCGAAGCGATCTAGTTGTTGCCGGAGCATCAATAAAAGGATGTAAATCTTTAAGAATAAATATACCGGGTTCTTTCTGTCTAATGATCCACTCAATCGCCGCCTCTGGAGAAACGGTATTGTGTTGAGTTGTACTCCGGGGTTGACCGTATTCCACAATGCCGTGAGTTACTGTCCAAACATAAACTCGACGTTGAGGCTTTAACAATTGAGAAATTGTGTAGATTGCTTGCTCTGCCCGTTCTTCCTCGGAGGTCACAAGGTAGATTAAAGGGTATTGAGCTTGAATGAGTATGTTTAGCTCTTCTTTCATATCTATCGACCTACTTGAGACCTTATAGAGACAGTACAATCATCGCCGTTGGTCAGAACAACCAAATCTATTATTAATTCATCCATTCATAATTCCTAACTAGCAAGGGACTAATTCTTCCTCACCCTTGGGATGGGTTTCATCTTCTTCCATCTCCTCAATGGATAGATGTTCTTGACCAATTAGTCCTGGCTGATTACCCAAAGCTACTAATTCCCCGTTACGTAAAACAAGTGAACTTTCACAAGCGGGACAGGAATAAACCCTGTGAGTTCTGCCGTAAGAAGACTCTTCCAATTCTTCAACCAATTCTGAGTTAGTCAGGTAGAAACTGAGCGCTCGTTCCGCTAGGTCTGACATCGGTTCTGAGTCAACAGCAGAACGAATTTTTAATCTTCTGTGCAATTCCGGCGATAAATATAACGTAACCTTCTGCTTAGTTTGCATACGACTTTCTAGTGGTCTTACCCGGGTATGTATCTTACGTTATCGGTTCTTTTATTTCTTGTCAACCCATTCAGACGTTTTGATGGCATTTTTGTAATATTTCTTAATAATAGGAGGCAGGAGGCAGGATAATAAGAATAAATTTCTTGCCTGTTCCCTGTTCCCTGAAAATAGTAATTTATATAACAATAAACCTAAGAAATAAAACGGTGTAAAAAGAGAGTCTATTTAGCCGAATGTATGAGAATAAAGTCTAATCAGACTTGAGCTAAAGTCAATAGGGGTAAAGGGTGTGATTATGTCTACTGCTGCCGTCGAAACTTGTAATTTGAGGCGAGTCATCGGTTTACTAGTCTCCAGTGTTGGCACGGCTATACTTTGTGGGGGTTGCAGTGCTAATGGCTTTTGGACATCTGAACAGAAGTGGGAAACATACCAAAATCCCCGTTATGGGTTTGAGTTTCCCTATCCGAGTAACTGGACTGCCATTACATCAGACAACAACGATGGAGTAATATTTGTTTCATCACAAAGCCAAGATACAAAAATTCGCGCTTGGGCGAGTAATGATTTACCAAAGTTACAAAACCCAGAAACATCAAAACAGATAGACCAAAACTTTAAAACGGATCAGGGTATATCTGGGGTGCTAGTGGTAGAAGTTGGTCAACAAGTCAGTTCAATGAAACTAACTATCAATCAAGAACAAGTCAACTATCACTGGCAAGGACAAACGAGTAGTAAAGAGTTTAAAGATTACTACCGCTTGTTTTACTACATTGCCAAACAGTACAAAATTAAGTGATTGGTGATTGGTGATTGGTGATTGGGAAAAATAAAATTGATTACCCAGTCCCCAGTCCCCAGCCCCCAGTCCCCTTAATCAAGAATTAATGAACTAGAGGGGACAGAAACCTGGTAGATTTAGCTATCAGCGAGTAAAAACTGGTAAAGATGAAAGTCCTGGTTATTGGTGGCGATGGGTATTGCGGTTGGGCAACCGCACTTTACCTTTCTAATCGAGGTTATGAAGTTGGAATTCTAGACAGTTTGGTGCGTCGGCACTGGGACAATGAACTCGGTGTTGAGACTCTAACCCCAATTGCACCAATTCAACAACGTCTCCAACGATGGAAAGATTTGACTGGTAAATCTATCGACCTATTTATCGGCGATATTACCAATTACAGTTTTCTGCACAAAGCTTTGCATCAATTTCAGCCAGATGCCATAGTGCATTTTGGTGAACAGCGTTCAGCGCCATTTTCTATGATTGACCGTGAACACGCGGTACTCACTCAGGTAAATAACGTCGTGGGTACGCTGAACCTGCTGTACATCATGCGGGAAGATTTCCCAGATTGTCATTTGGTGAAATTGGGAACTATGGGTGAATATGGAACACCCAATATTGATATCGAAGAAGGCTATATCACCATTGAACACAACGGACGTAAGGATACATTGCCCTATCCTAAACAGCCCGGTTCAATGTATCACCTGAGCAAAGTTCACGATAGCCATAATATCCACTTTGCTTGTCGGATTTGGGGTTTACGAGCCACTGATCTGAATCAAGGTATTGTTTATGGCGTTCTGACCGAAGAAACTGGTATGGACGAACTTTTGATCAACCGCCTTGATTATGATGGTGTGTTTGGTACTGCACTTAACCGTTTCTGTATTCAAGCTGCAATAGGTCATCCTTTGACTGTTTACGGTAAAGGTGGACAAACTCGCGGTTTCTTGGATATTCGGGATACAGTGCGTTGTATTGAACTGGCGATCGCCAACCCAGCCCAACCCGGAGAATTTCGCGTATTTAACCAATTCACTGAATTATTCAGCGTTGGTGACTTAGCGTTAATGGTGAAAAAAGCCGGTAACGCAATGGGGCTAAATGTGGAAATCAATAACATTGACAACCCCAGAATTGAAAAAGAAGAACATTACTTCAACGCTAAAAACACCAAATTGCTGGATTTAGGCTTGCAACCTCATTATCTCTCTGATTCTCTACTTGATTCACTGTTAAACTTTGCGGTCAAGTATCAGAAACGAGTTGATAATAATCAAATTCTGCCTAAAGTCACTTGGCACAGATAATTAGGTGACAGGTTACAGGTGACAGGTGACAGAGAGCAGGGGAAGCTGGGGAAGTAAGGGAAGCTGGGGGAGAAAATTAAAAGACAAAAGTTACAATTTTCATTTCTCCTGCCCCCTGCCTCCTGCCCCCTGCCTCCTGCCCCCTGCCTCCTGCCTCCTGCCCCCTGCCTCCTGACTCCTTGATCTCCTTTCTTATGAAAATTGCCCTATTCACTGAAACTTTTTTACCCAAGGTTGATGGTATTGTCACCCGTCTTCGTCACACCGTTGATCATCTGCAACGGGACGGAAATCAAGTTATGGTATTTTGCCCAGAAGGTGGCATCACAGAACACAAAGGAGCGAAAGTTTACGGTGTGACGGGGTTTCCACTGCCTTTGTATCCAGAGTTAAAATTAGCACTGCCTCGTCCTGCTATCGGTCACGCTTTAGAACAGTTTCAGCCGGATATTATTCATGTTGTTAATCCCGCCGTTCTGGGATTATCAGGTATTTTTTATAGTAAGGTTCTGAAAATTCCCCTGGTGGCTTCTTACCATACCCACTTACCTCAATATCTGCAACATTACGGTTTGGGAATGTTAGAAGGTTTACTTTGGGAATTACTCAAAGGCGCTCATAATCAAGCTGCATTAAATTTGTGTACCTCCACAGCAATGGTCGAGGAATTGGCAGCACATGGCATAGAAAGATTAGATTTGTGGCAACGAGGAGTAGATACAGAATTATTTCATCCTGATTTAGCAAGTGTGGAAATGCGATCGCACTTATCCCAAGGTCATCCAAAAAGCCCCTTATTGTTGTATGTAGGTCGTCTTTCGGCAGAAAAGGAAATTGAACGCATTAAACCGATTTTAGAAGCCATTCCTGATGCTCGTTTAGCCTTGGTTGGAGATGGACCAAACCGACAAAATTTAGAGAAACATTTTGCTGGTACAAATACCCATTTTGTTGGTTATCTGATGGGTAAAGAATTAGGTTCTGCCTTTGCTAGTGCAGATGTGTTTATTTTTCCTTCTCGGACAGAGACACTAGGATTAGTATTATTAGAAGCAATGGCCGCCGGATGTCCAGTAGTAGCAGCCCGTTCTGGTGGTATTCCTGATATTGTGACAGATGGTGTAAATGGTTATCTTTTTGACCCTAAAGCGGACATTCAAGAGGCAATTGATGTTACTATAAAGTTGTTACAACAACAACATGAAATAAATATTATCCGTGAAAATGCTCGTCAGGAAGCAGAAAAATGGGGATGGTCTGCTGCTACACGACAATTACAAGATTATTACAAAAAGGTGATTGGTGATGCAATTTTGGATTTTGGATTTTAGATTTTAGATGAAAAAATTTGGTACAAGCCTCGTCCTTCAGGACGGAAACAATCGTAGTTCCCCTATCCAACTCTTGAAACTGTCACCTGTCACCTGTCACCTAGCCTTCACAGATAACTTTTTCAGCAAACCCTATCTATCCACCTGGAACGTGCCTACAATTACCAAAAAACACCACCTCCAAATTCTTGGGATGGTGTTTGGACAATGGTTACAAAGTAGGGAATGGTGACTGGTGACTGGGAAGATGGGGAGAAAATTCTTTACCTGTTCTCTGTTCCCTATTCACTGTTCACTGTTCCCTTCTTTCCCTATCAACTATCATCAGCATCGTTATTTTGAAAGGGTTCTTCACCTATCCTAAGTTGTTTTTTTGATCGTTTTAATTGTTTCCACAAAGCCTTGATTTGTTCGTAAGCTTCCTCTGGTGGAAGTTTACCACCTGTTTCTAAGTTACAAATATAACTAACTCGCTGGGCAAATTCCTGTAAATTTGCGTTGAAAACTAAGTTTTCAGGCTGGACATGACCGTAGTAGCGACCACGAGGATAGAGAAAATCATCTTTGCTCACTATATTTTTCTCCATGTATTGAATTCTCCTCCTGATTTTCTTGTTTATAGTAAAACCACTAGTACAACACGGCGTAAATAAAGCTACTATTTAAAATAGGCAAAAACCTACCCCATCAGCTTTTGGACTTTTGAATGCGTGATTTCCGCAAAGCGGTAATAGGCAATCTTATTTCTAATTTATTAAGTCAGGAGAACGCTTAAGATTAAACCGTGATTATGGAAAAGTGTTGCAGCGATTGGTCAATTTCAACTTTGACAAAATAATCAAGTTGTAAGTTATTAAGCATCAGGCTGTCAAAAAAAGTTTATGTCAAAGTGACCAAAGCCATTCACGAGCGAACACCCGTTCTATATCTTTATATATCTTTTGTAAAGATTAATTGCAATCTCTTGGATGAATGTTTTACTACTTCTCCTATTTTTCTCAATTATTTCATCTTATTCCTAATTTGCAAAAAATGGGTTTTAATTAAATTCAACAAACTAAATTAGCTGATAAAGAATTAATATATATTTTTCTATAATTTTTAAAGAATTTGTTCACAAAAAATTACAAAAATTTTAAAAAAAACATAAAACTTTTATGCAGAGTTGACCAGTTTAACATCTAAATTAGGGGAATAGGGGGGTAGGGTCATTTTTTGACACTCTCCTGCCTAAAGGCGAGGAGATTCTTGGTTCAACGAGTCCACTTAGATTAGATCCCTTGCGGTGTCTAACAAGCGAGGTGGTTCTCTCCCCAAGCGTTAACTTAGGGAATGCCCTTCCCTAGTTGGATTACTCCAAATTTTGTTTGAGTTTAAATTCTGTGTCGTGTTTCGACTGCGCTCAACACAAGTCTAGCACCTGTAAATTTTTTACCTACTTCCAGGAGGCACTAGAACTACGAAGTAGAACCCGATAGATTTAGTTGTCAAGGTACAGATTGCCGTTAGGCAGTTAGGTTTTTATACAGGTTGATTACCGTTCCTGTGAGAATGATTATAGCACAGGTGACTGAGGCGTAAACGCCTCCTTATGCTTTCATCCCTTGCCTCAAGGACGGTTAAGTTTTTCCGCTACCCTCCAAAACTCAACCTCAAGGGTTTTCAGCCCATTTTCTTATAAGTTATAGGTTATGGGTTACCAGTTACATCACGTTGCGAGTGAATGAAGTACACATATTCATGTTATAAATCTTGCGGTATGGACAGGAAAGCCAGCCCTTGTGTAGCGTTCGGCTGATAAAATGGTTAAGCTGGAAACCATTGCCCTGCAAATGTATCTACCACCATGTCTGTTAATACCAAACTATACGAAGGCAAAGCCAAAATTCTCTACACCACAGACGAGCCTGAAGTCTTGTTGGCTGATTTTAAAGATGATGCAACTGCGTTTAATGCTCAAAAGCGGGGTAGCATCCAGGGAAAAGGTAGCATAAACTGCACCATTTCCAGCAAGTTGTTTGAACAGTTGGCAGCGCATGGCATCAAGACACATTATATTGATTGTCCAGCGCCCAATCAAATGCTGGTGAAAGCAGTTAAGATTGTGCCATTGGAAGTTGTGGTCAGAAATATAGCTGCTGGTAGTCTTTGTCAACAAACAGGATTGCCACTAGGTACAATTCTGGAACAGCCTTTGGTAGATTTTTATTACAAAGATGACCAATTGGGAGATCCTCTCCTCACACGCGATCGCTTACTGCTCCTGCAATTAGCAACTGAGGAACAAGTTGACAGTATTGCCCATCTGGCATTACAAATCAATGACTTTCTCAAAAGCTTTTGGCAAAAGTGCGGCATAACCCTAGTAGATTTTAAACTCGAATTTGGTTTGGACTCACAACAGCAGTTGTTGTTGGCCGATGAAATAAGTCCTGATACCTGTCGTTTATGGGATATGACAGAAAATGATCCTAACCGTCGAGTAATGGATAAAGATCGGTTTCGTAGGGATTTAGGAAATGTAGAAAATGCCTACCAGGAGGTTTTACAAAGGGTATTACAAGTAGTAGAGAGCAAAAATTAACTGTGTGTACATAGTCATTTTTCTGATATGACTAATGACTAATGACCAGTGACTCATGACGAATGACGAATGACTTAATTGTGTGTGGTAGTGAAGAGGAATATGAGTAAAAAGCATTTATCTCCTGTATTTCTGGCAGTTGTAGCCATCGCTGTCCCTGTTGACAACTCACTCAGTGCGACTGCACAAACTCCTGATAAAACCCAGCAAGTAACAGAGGTTGCCACGGTAGAAACCAACCAGCCACTACCACAGGAAACTGGTCAAAATGATGTTAGCGCAAATCAAGAAACTCCCGTCTTGGCAAAGGCAGTAGTTATAAAACCCGAATCTGACTCATCGACACCTGCTGTCAAAGTCTCACCAACAGCTAACTCAGCATCAATAGCAACACCAGAAGTAATCATAACAACGGCAACAACACCCTCAAAAACGGCTCAAATTCTCAAAGCTGCATCATCTCGCAACTCAGAACAGAAAGCAAAATCAGAAGTAATTAGATCAACGGCAACAACACCAGCAAAAACAGCACAAGTTCTAGAGCCAGAAGTAAATCCTGATACCAATTCTACCCAGGAAAATGCCGAGCCACCCACAGCACAACCGACTTTCCCTAGTAATTCAGAAACAACGGAACTCCGTGTACTAGTGTCAGAAGTAGCAGTAACATCACCAGATGGAGCAATCTCACCAGAACTAGAAAACCAAGTTTACCGAGTGATTCGTACCCAACCAGGACAAACAACCACCCGTTCCCAATTACAAGAAGATATTAATGCTATATTTGCCACAGGTTTCTTCTCTAACGTGCGAGCCGTACCAGAAGATACACCTGTGGGTGTAAGGGTGAGTTTCGTGGTTGATCCTAATCCTGTCCTGAGTAAAGTAGAAGTCGAAGCTAACCCTGGAACTGATGTTCCTTCTGTACTCCCAACTAACACAGTAGATAAAATCTTCAGTGAACAGTATGGTAGAATCCTCAACTTGCGTGACTTGCAAGAAGGAATTAAACAGTTAACCAAAGAGTATCAAGACAGAGGTTATGTACTGGCCAACCTCATTGGAGCGCCAAAAGTCTCAGAAACCGGAGTTGTCACCCTACAAGTAGCAGAAGGGGTAGTAGAAGATGTCAAAGTTCGCTTCCGTAATAAAGAAGGACAGGAAGTAGACGAAAAAGGAGAACCCATTCGGGGACGCACAAAAGAATATGTAATTAAACGGGAATTAGAATTAAAGTCTGGTCAAGTATTTAACCGTAATACAGTCCAAAAAGACTTACAAAGAGTATTTGGGCTGGGATTGTTTGAAGATGTGAATGTGTCCCTTGACCCTGGCACAGACCCCAGTAAAGTTGATGTAGTGGTGAATGTAGCTGAACGCAGCAGTGGTTCAATAGCTGCTGGTGCTGGTATTAGTTCTGCCAGTGGATTATTTGGTACAATTAGCTATCAACAGCAAAACCTGGGAGGTAGAAACCAGAAACTAGGGGCAGAAGTGCAGCTAGGTGAAAGAGAACTGCTGTTTGATCTGCGGTTGACAGATCCGTGGATTGCGGGTGATCCTTACCGCACTTCTTATACAGCTAATATTTTCCGTCGTCGTTCAATTTCTCTGATTTTTGAAGGTAAGGATGACAACATTGAAACCTATAACCCCAATAATCCCACTAATACAAATGATCAAGATCGTCCCCGGATTACCCGTTTAGGTGGTGGCGTTTCTTTTACTCGTCCTCTTTCTCCTAATCCTTATGAAAAGTCAGAGTGGGTGGCTTCAGCTGGGTTGCAGTATCAACGAGTTTCTAGCCGTGATGCTGATGGTAATGTGAGAAGAGAAGGGGCAAGATTTAATGATAATGGTCAACCAATTAGCGATAGGATTCCCCTAACCCAATCGGGAACAGGTGAAGACGATTTACTACTATTACAACTGGGCGCACAACGCGATCGCCGTAATAATCCCTTACAACCTACCAACGGTTCTTATCTCCGTGTCGGAGTTGATCAATCTGTACCCATAGGCTCAGGTAATATTTTCCTGACCAGAGTTAGGGGTAACTACAGCCAATATTTGCCTGTGAACTTTTTGAGTTTTGGCAAAGGTCCACAAACTCTGGCGTTTAACCTTCAAGGTGGTACAATTCTCGGAGACTTACCCCCCTACGAAGCTTTTACCCTTGGCGGTAGTAATTCTGTGCGTGGTTACGATGAAGGTAGATTAGCCACTGGACGTAGTTATGTACAAGCATCTGTTGAATATCGTTTTCCTGTCTTCTCTGTAGTCAGTGGCGCACTATTTTTTGATTATGGTAGTGATTTGGGAAGTAGTACCAGAGCAGCAGAAATTCTTAACAAAAATGGTAGCGGCTACGGTTATGGTTTAGGTGTGCGTGTACAGTCTCCACTTGGACCTATTCGCATAGATTATGGTTTAAGTGATGATGGTGATAGCCGCATCAACTTTGGGATTGGGGAAAGGTTTTAAGAGGTGACTGGTGACTGGTGACTGGGGATAAATATTTACCTCCTGACTCCTGACTCCTGACTTCTACTTTCAGGGTGTTTACTACATACAGAACAAATGAGTAACAAAAAGCAAAATCATATATTGGTTTTTAGGCTATGCACCAACACACATTAGCTGGGGAAATTATCCACAAAGGTGTGGGACTGCATAGCGGTGTAAATACCAGGGTGCGGATACTACCAGGAGAACCGGGAAGCGATCGCTATTTTGTGCGGGTGGATTTGCCCAATTCGCCGATAATTCCTGCTAAAATTGCAACAGTTAATCAAACTGTTCTCTCGACTCAGTTGGGGACAGATGAGATTTATGTTCGCACGGTAGAGCATTTGTTAGCGTCTTTGTCCGCTATGGGTGTGGATAATGCGCGGATTGAAATTGATGGGCCAGAAGTACCGCTGTTAGATGGTTCTGCTCAAATTTGGACTGATAGTATTGCTGCTGTGGGTTTGGTATCACAGTCTGTTGGTGATGAATCAGCGCCTATAGTTATCAAAGAACCTATTTCGGTTCATCAAGGTGATACTTTTGTCTGCGCTTTTCCCGCACCAGAAACCCGTTTTAGCTATGGGATTGATTTTGATGTACCTGCAATTGGTAATCAATGGTACAGTTTCTCATTATCTAGTAATCTAGAAAATACGGAAAATTCCTTTGTGACAGAAATTGCACCGGCTCGTACTTTTGGGTTATTACATCAAATTGAATATCTGCAAAAATCAGGATTGATCAAAGGTGGCAGCTTGGATAATGCTCTTGTTTGTGGTGCTGATGGTTGGCTAAATCCACCGTTAAGATTTGCAAATGAGCCAGTACGTCATAAAATCTTGGATTTAGTGGGAGATATTAGCTTATTAGGTAAATTTCCTGTTGCTCACTTCTTGGCTTACAAAGCTAGTCACAATCTCCATATTCAGTTGGCAAAGAAGATTTTAGAATTTTGCTGAGGAATTTGGCTAAAAATTAACTAAAATTTAAGATTGTACGCTATTTTCTAGCCTACTTAATTTCCAGATTCTTATAAAATATAGTACCAATGTCAACTCTCACCCAAGCTAATTCTACTCAAGTGACTACATCTGAAGGAGAACATCAGGAAACCAATACACCGGCAATTAAAACAACCTTCACGGTGGAAGAGATTCAGCAACTGCTACCGCACCGTTATCCTTTTTTGCTTGTCGATAAAATTATTGACTATGTTCCTGGAAAATTGGCTGTGGGTGTAAAAAACGTTACCTTTAATGAACCTCAGTTCCAAGGTCATTTCCCCGGACGCTCATTGATGCCTGGTGTACTCATTGTAGAAGCGATGGCGCAGGTTGGAGGGGTTATTATGACCCAAATGCCTGATATACCAAAAGGACTGTTTGTGTTTGTGGGTATTGATAAAGTCCGTTTCCGTCGCCAAGTCGTACCTGGTGATCAGTTAATTATGACAGTGGAACTGTTGTCTATTAAGCAGCGTCGTTTTGGTAAAATGCAAGGACGAGCCGAAGTTGATGGACAACTGGCTGCTGAAGGGGAGCTAATGTTTTCTTTGGTTAGCTAAGTTTAGCTAAGTTTAGCTACAACTAGGCTGAATTTGGCTTTTTAGATTTGGGGCATAGCCGTAAACTGCCCTAAGTCAATTATAAGTAAGAATAACTGTAAACACGAAAAATCACAAGCGTATTTACTGTTGGCTGGACTTTGATCAGACAATTTTGGATTTAAGGTTTAAGATTTGTTTCAATAATAAATTTAGGTACTTGTACCCTTTTGTTATTTTTAGATAGCTATCTTCAATCCAAAATCTAAAATCTAAAATCCAAAATTCGTTATCCTCACACATAACACACATAACTTATTTTGCCCGACACTTTTTTTTCAATGAACTCAGTTCTGGAGAGTCACCCTTGAAGACACTTATTCATCCAACTGCTGTAATACATCCTGATGCGGAACTCCACTCAACGGTGCAAGTCGGTGCTTATGCTGTGATTGGAGCGAATGTCAAAGTCGGACCGGAAACTGTAATTGGCGCTCATGCAGTTTTAGATGGTCTTTGTGAAATCGGGGCGGGAAATCATATTTTTCCCGGTGCTGTTATTGGTATGGAACCCCAGGATCTCAAGTATGTGGGAGAACCTACTTGGGTAAAAATTGGTGATAATAATGCTATTCGTGAGTATGTAACTATTAACCGCGCTACTGGCCGGGGTGAGGCGACGATCATCGGTAACGGTAATTTACTGATGGCTTATGTTCATGTTGGACATAATTGCGTGATTGAGGACTCGGTGGTTATTGCTAATTCTGTGGCTTTAGCGGGTCATGTTCACATCGAGTCAAGAGCCAGATTAAGCGGGGTTTTAGGTGTTCATCAGTTTGTACATATCGGTGGTATGTCTATGATTGGTGGGATGACTCGCATTGATCGAGATGTTCCTCCTTATATGTTGGTTGAGGGCAATCCATCACGGGTGCGATCGCTCAATTTGGTGGGGTTAAAACGCTCAGGAATGCCCGCTAAAGATTTCCAATTGCTGAAAAAAGCTTTTCGCATTCTCTACCGTTCTGATTTGCTGTTTAAAGAGGCTTTGGCAGAGTTGGAATTGTTGGGAGATACCGCACAGTTGCAACATCTCCGCCGTTTTCTGCTATTGTCGCAAATGCCAGGAAGACGCGGTTTAATTCCTGGAAAGGGAAAGAGTCCCGCGAGTGATGAATGATGAATCATATCTAGAACAGAAGTCACTCGATTTTGGATTGAAGATTTTGGATTTTGGATTGACGTTAGCGAAGCGTACACAGCGCAGCGAGTATTTCTCCGTTTTGAAGGACTCAGACCTGTATCAAATTTTTTAATCTAAAATCTAAAATCTAAAATCTAAAATTCCCAGTCAGGAGTCAGGAGTCAGAATATTTGGTAAAACAGTAGATTATAATTGGGATGATTTTTGGCTTAACCTGGAAAAGCTAATTGCTTATAAATCTAAAATCTAAACTCTAAAATCTAAAATCTAAAATCTAAAATCTAAAATTCAAATGCGGATATTTATCAGCACTGGGGAAGTTTCTGGCGATTTACAAGGGGCGTTATTAATTACGGCGCTACAAAATCAAGCTCAAGCTTTGGGGTTAAATTTAGACATTGTGGCCTTGGGTGGTGAGAAGATGGCCGCAGCAGGGGCGACAATTTTAGGGGATACTAGCGGTATTGGTTCGATGGGTATAATTGAAGCTTTGCCGTATTTTATTCCTACTATTCAGGTACAAAAAAGGGCGATCGCCTATTTACAAAAAAATCCCCCTGATATCATAGTTTTGATTGATTATATGACTCCTAATATCGGGATTGGTAGTTATATGAATGAACATTTTCCCGATGTTCCTGTGGTGTATTACATCGCGCCTCAAGAATGGGTGTGGTCGATGAGTTTGGAGAGAACTAAAAAAATTGTTAGTTTTACAGATAAGCTATTAGCAATTTTCCCAGAAGAAGCTCGTTATTATCAAGAAAAAGGGGCTAAAGTTAATTGGGTGGGTCATCCTTTAGTTGATAAAATGGCTAATGCACCGAGTCGGGAAACTGCACGGGAGATGTTAGGAATTAAAGAGGGAGAAATAGCGATCGCTCTTTTACCTGCTTCTCGTAGCCAAGAATTAAAATATTTATTACCTGTCATTTTTCAAGCTGCTCAAAATATTCAATCTAAGTTACCAACAGCGCGGTTTTTTATTCCTTTATCTTTGGAAAAATTTAGAGATAAAATTGAAAAATCTATTCAAAATTATGGTTTAAAAGCAACAATATTATCTGGTAAACAACAGGAAATTTTTGCTGCTGTAGATTTGGCAATTACTAAATCTGGAACAGCAAATTTAGAGTTAGCTTTAGCTAATGTTCCCCAGGTAGTAGTTTACAGTCTTAGTCCTTTTACTGCTTGGGTTGCGCGGAAAATTCTTAAAGGTTCAATTCCCTTTGCTTCACCTGTAAATTTAGTTGTGATGCGGGAAATTGTTCCAGAATTTTTACAGGAACAAGCAACAGTAGAGAATATTACTCAAGCAGGAATGGAATTATTATTAAATACTGAAAAGCGGGGAAGAACTTTATTAGATTATCAAGAAATGCGGCAATGTCTGGGAGATTTGGGAGTGTGCGATCGCGCTGCTAAGGAAATTTTAGAAATGCGGTGATTGGTAATTGATAATTGGTAATTGGTAATTGGTGATAAGATTTATTATATTGTTCCCTATTCCCTATTCTCTAATTAAATAGAAAAAATAAGTCTGTAGGGGTTTAGCACTACTCAACCCTTACAATTTATAATGTTATATTGATAAACAATAACTAATCAATGATGAAAAAAAGACCCATAGCAGTTGATTTGTTTGCAGGTGCAGGAGGAATGACCCTGGGTTTTGAACAAGCTGGTTTTGATGTCCTTGCTGCTGTAGAATTAGACCCTATACATTGTGCAATTCATCAATTTAATTTTCCTTTTTGGAAGGTGTTATGTAAAAGTGTAGAAGATACCACAGGATTAGAAATTAGAAATAGTAGCGAAATTGAAAATCAAGAAATTGATGTTGTTTTTGGTGGTCCACCGTGTCAAGGGTTTTCATTAATTGGTAAACGGTCTTTTGATGACCCCAGAAATTCTTTAGTGTTTCATTTTATTAGGTTGGTTTTAGAATTACAACCTAAATATTTTGTCATGGAAAATGTTAAAGGAATGACAGTAGGTAAACACAAAGAATTTATTGCCGAAATTATTGATACTTTTGAAAATAACGGTTATAAAGTAAATCATAATTATCAAGTTTTAAATGCTGCTAATTATGGAGTACCGCAAAATCGAGAAAGATTGTTTTTACTAGGTTGTCGTCGAGATTTAGAATTACCAAATTATCCTGATAAAATCACCCATCCAGCTAAATTAAATACTAACTCAAAAAAAGCTGTTAAACTACCTGCAACCCCTACGGTGTGGGAAGCATTACAAGATTTACCAACAATTGAAAATTACCCAGAATTATTACAACAAGATTGGGTTTTAGCTGAATTTGGTAAACCCAGTAAATACGGGATGAAAATGCGTAATCTGTGCATTGCTAATAATAATTATTCCTACTCCCGTAAATTTGATCATCACATTTTAACATCGAGTTTAAGAACAAAACATAGTCCTGCATCTGAAGAAAGATTTGCGTCAACTCCTCATGGTAAAAATGAACCAATTAGCCGTTTTTATAAACTCGATCCTGACGGTTTATGTAATACATTAAGAGCAGGAACAGCTAGTAATAAAGGTGCTTTTACCTCTCCTCGTCCTATACATCCATTTACACCAAGATGTATCACTGTTAGGGAAGCTGCGCGTTTACACTCCTTTCCTGACTGGTTTAGATTTCATCCCACAAAATGGCATGGTTTTAGACAAATTGGTAATTCTGTTCCTCCACTTTTAGCGCAAGCAGTAGCAGCGGAAATTATTAAGGTTTTGAATGTGGAAGTTGAACAACCCACAAGTGTTAAAATTTTAGATGAACTTAGTTTATTAACACTTGATATGTCAGATGCAGCTAAATATTTTGGAGTGAACCCTCATGTTATAGAACCTAGAACAAGAAAAAAATGATTATCACTCAACGATGTTTTTTACCAAGGAATAAGTACCATGAAAGAAGGTTTATATAACTCGGTTATTATCGGAATTTTCCAACGTTATTACACAAGTGGATTGGAATATTTTGAATTTAATCGGAATGAACTACCTGAAATTGCTCAAGAGTTAGGTATTCAATCAGCTAAAAATTTAGGAGATATTCTCTATTCTTTTAGATTTAGAAAACCACTACCTAAAGTAATTACAGATACTGCTCCCGAAGGGTTAGAATGGATTATTGAATTAAATGGTACTGGTAACTATTGCTTTCGACTGGTAAAGATTAATCGGATTATTCCCAATCAAAATTTAATACCAATTAAAATACCGGATGCAACACCTGAAATTATTAATCAATATATGTCAGGTGATGAACAAGCTCTTTTAACTAAAATCCGATATAATCGTTTAATAGATATATTTCTGAGCATTACAGCATACTCTTTACAAAATCACCTCAGAACTAATGTTAAGGGTATTGGACAAATAGAAATAGATGAGGTTTATGTTGGTGTGAATAACAATGGTATGCAGTTTATCATACCTGTTCAAGCAAAAGCAGGAAGTGATCAACTTTCTGTGGTACAAACCAAACAAGATATTAGTTATTGTTTTGATAAATTCTCTAGCTTAGTTTGTCGTTCGATATCAGCACAATTTATGAACAATGGACTTATTACTATGTTTGAACTTTCAATATATGAAGGTGAAGTAAAAATAGTCCAGGAGAAGCATTATAAACTTGTCCCAGCAGATCAAATTACAGAAAATGATTTGCAAAATTATAGGAATTTTACATAATTATGACTGTCACCAAATCTTTATCACTAACACTAGAACAGTTTCTCAAATTACCAGAAACTAAACCACCAAGTGAGTATATCAACGGCGAAATTATTCAAAAACCCATGCCAAAAACTCGCCATTCTCGACTTCAAAGTAAAATCATTAATACCGTAAATCAAGTCACAGAACCAAATAAAATTGCTTATGCTTTTCCAGAGTTACGTTGTACATTTGCAGGTAGATCAATTATTCCAGATATAGCCATTATTCGCTGGGAAAATATCGCCTTTGATGATAATGGTGAACCAGTAGATGATGTTGTGATCGCACCAGATTGGACTATAGAAATTTTGTCTCCAGAACAAAGTTCTAATAGAGTGACTGGCAATATTTTACATTGTATTAAATATGGTTGTCAACTTGGATGGTTAATTGATCCAGATGATAGATCAATTTTGATGTTTCAACCTCAAAAAGAACCAGAATTAAAATATGCAAAAGATGATTTAATTATCTTGACGGGAGTTGAATTAAATTTAACAGTAGAAGAAGTATTTGGTTGGTTAAAAATGAGTGAGTAATCAAATACCCAGATCCCCGACTTCTTCAAG
Source organism: Sphaerospermopsis sp. FACHB-1094 (assembly GCF_014696195.1). Classification (NCBI taxonomy): domain Bacteria; kingdom Bacillati; phylum Cyanobacteriota; class Cyanophyceae; order Nostocales; family Aphanizomenonaceae; genus Sphaerospermopsis; species Sphaerospermopsis sp. FACHB-1094. The sequence continues at coordinate 26,353 of NZ_JACJPT010000051.1, forward strand.
AAGTCGGGGATCTTAATAAAAACTAATTTCTCTTCTGTCCAGTAGCTAAATCATTAGGATTAATATTAATCAAAGGAACAGCACCATTACCACCCATCACCATCGGGAAACGACCATCCCATTTTTCTATTGCTTGCTTTTGCAATAATTCCGGTGTTAAAGTCAATCTTTGTAATCTTTGTGCTTCAGCTTGACCTTTAGCACGGTTAACTTCTGCTTGTGCTTCTTGGGTCGCTTTTTGGGCAATAAAACTTGCTTGTTTTGCTTCTTGTTCCGCTATTTGTTTCGCTTCGATCGCTCTACTAAACTCTGGAGAAAAGGAAAAATTGACTAAAGATACATCATCTACAATTACACCGTAAGGTTCTAAACGACCTTTTAAATTTGCGTCGATTTCTTCTTTTAATTCTGTGCGTTTTGTGATGATTTCTTCAGCAGTTTTTTTAGCTGTAGCTGCTTTCAAAACTTCGGAAACTGCGGGTGTCATAATCCCATTAACAATTAATTCTTCATCTCCAACTTGTTGAAAAACTCGGTTCACTTTCAACGGATCAATGTGCCAGTTTACCGCTAATTCTGTGGTAATTTTTTGCAAATCTTTAGAAGCAGCACCAGCATTAAAACTATTTTGTTGCACGCGCACATTGAGCTTTTTAACTGTTGTGACAATGGGAATAATTGGGTGTAATCCTTCATCTAAAACTGTATCTTGTACCTTTCCAAACTGCATGACAACACCCCTTTCACCAGCATTGACAATGGCAAAAGGACGCAGCATCATCGCTAAAAACAAGAATAATAATCCTCCACCTAAATAAAATACAATTTGCGAATTGTGAAGGACATTGATGTTATTATTTCTCATTGCTGTATGTTCCTTAAATCAACTGTATGTGAGAGTAGCTATCAGATAAAAAAATCAAGATTTATACAGAAAACTTAGCAAAAAGTTACATGGGGTTGAATGTTTAGTCTATATATAGATAAGATACAAAATTAAAATTAGGCATTTCGGAAAATCAAGATTTTGATCACAATTTAAATAGACAAACAATATGCAAATTCCACAAATTCATCCTTGGCCATCTACCGTTGAAGAAGCGATCGAAATTCAAGAAACTTTACGAAATCAAGTTATTACCACAGATCAACTCAACACACCTATTCAATACGTTGCAGGTGTGGATATGGGTTTTCTGGAAGATGGTACAATGTGCCGTGCAGCGGTAGCAGTGTTAAGTTTTCCTGACTTGAAAGTTGTGGAAACAAGCCTAGCATACCGTCCTACATCGTTTCCTTATATACCTGGATTTTTATCTTTTCGGGAAATACCCGCTATTCTTGATGCCTTGGAAAAAATTAAAAATATACCTAATATAATATTATGTGATGGTCAAGGAATTGCCCATCCACGCAGATTTGGAATAGCTTGCCATTTAGGTGTTTTAGTGGATATACCAACCATAGGTGTAGCAAAATCTTTACTTATTGGCAAATATGAAGAATTACCAGCAGTTAGAGGAAGTTGGCAACTATTAATACATACAAATGAAACAGTAGGCGCAGTTTTACGGACTCGTACTGGAGTTAAACCTTTATATATCTCCACAGGCCATCGTATTAGCTTACCTACAGCAATTGACTATGTATTACGGTGTACACCTAAATATCGGTTGCCAGAAACTACCCGCATTGCTGATAAACTAGCATCTAACAGATAAAGTATAAAAAGTATACATGGTGAAGATAATCATTCTTTAATTTTAATTCTCAAGACTTGCTAAATGGCTACCAATCATGTTAGGAATCCCACAGCATAAAGTTGAATTCATTAAATATTAACGTTATCTAAAAATCATGAATGTACTAACTTTACAGTGGCAAGAAGCAGGTCAAAATAAAATTCAACAAATTTATGAAAAACATAACAGCAAAAACGCTGGTACTTGTCGCATTGGACGTGATCCAGCAAAGTGTGATATTGTTTTAACTCATCCAACAGTATCCGGTTTACATATTGAAATATTTTTTGATTCTCAAAAGCAACGTTTTTATATTAGAAATTTACGGGAAATAAACCCCCCACAAATAGATGGTAAATCTTTAGTTAAAGGGGAAATAGCTTTAAATGAAAAAAGCATTATTTATTTAGGACAACAACAACTACAAGTTACGGCAATTTCTGTTAGTAGTATTCCCTCTACCATCATAGTCCAACCACCAAAACAACCCGTACATCATCATAAACCGTCAATTCCAACACAACCAAATCCGGTGTATGGTTTAGACTGTCCTAAATGTCATAAAGTTTCCCCACCAGAAAATTTACAAATAGGTTGTCCTTGGTGTGGTACATCTTTAGCTGCTGCTGTTAGTGTACTTATTGGGTGATTGGTGATTGGTGATTGGTGACTGGTGACTGGTGACTGGTGATTGGTGACTGGTGATTGGTGACTGGTGATTGGTGACTGGGAAAAACCACTAATAACTAACAACTAATAACTAACAACTAATAACTAACAACTAATAACTAACAACTAATAACTAATAACTAATGACTAATTTACAAATTCAATTAAGTTGGGAAGATCCAACAACGGGAGAAAGACGAGAACCTAAATTAAATGTCCCTATTGCTTTTGGTCGAGAATTTGCCAAGTTACCAACAGAAATTAGGGGTCAGCGTGTTTCGCGGATGTTATTAAATAGTAATGAAGTTTCTCGTTATCATGCTTTAATTGATTGGGAACAAGATTGGGAACAAAATAATTTTGTAGTTATTGATCAAAATAGTGCTAATGGTGTTTATGTTAATGGACAAAAACAAACACGCTGTCAGTTAGCTAATGGTGATACTTTGCAAATTGGACCTTATATGATTACTGTCCAGTTTGGATTAAATACTGTTATTCCTACACCTAATAATCCTTCGACTATTCAATTTAATCCTAATACTAATCTTCCAGATCCTAATAGATCTCCAGTTCGTCCAGTTACACCTTTAGGAAGTAATTTTCCACCTTCGGAATTTCAGAATCACAAAGTTGATTTACAAGCTATTCATGCTACTGGTTTACCTATTGATGAATGTGATTATTTAGCCGTTGGTGCTGGTTTGGGTAGTTTTATTTGGGTTGATTTATTAAGAATTAGTGGTGTTAAATCTGAAAAGATTATTGCTGTAGGATTAGAATCAAAACCTTATGCACGTTATCAGCGTTTATGTTTAAATTCTCAAATTCCTTTACATGAAAGATTGCGTTCTAATTCTGATTCTTGTCCTGATAATATTTGGGGATGGCCTAGTTATGCTTTGCGAGAATCTTGGCATGATTTAACAAAAGGTCAGATCAATTCAGCTTTTCAATATTTATGGCAAGTTTTTAATGAACCAACTTTTGCAGAAACTTATACGCCCCGTGCGGGTAATGTTTTTGATTCTATAGATCGGGAAGCTAAACGTATTAGTTGGGATAAAATTTATCGTTATGGTAGAGTCAGAGCAATTAGAAAAACGGAAGATGGTAGATATTGTGTTGCTTATTCTCGTGGTCCGGGAAATTATGCTTTTTTAGTTTGTCGTTATTTACATTTAGCTACGGGATATCCCGCTATTCAATTTTTACCAGATTTACAAGCTTATCGGGAAAAATATCAAGATTTTAAATCTGTAGTTAATGCCTATGAAGACCATAATCATGTCTATGAACAGTTAGAAAAACAAGGTGGTACTGTTTTAATTAGAGGAAGGGGTATTGTAGCTTCACGAATTTTACAACGTATTTATGAGGTGAGAAAACAAAATAGAAATATTACAGTTTTACATTTAATGCGATCGCCTAAACCCCACGGTAACAAATTTCAAAAAGCCCAACGTCCGGTTAAAAATCACTACGAGTTGCAACCTTTTAACTGGCCAAAAGCTTGTTGGGGTGGTGAACTACGAGTCATGTTAGAAAAAGCCACCCCAGAAGAACGTCAAAGGTTATTATCTGACTGGGGAGGAACTACTACCGCAGATCGTGGAGACTGGCAAAGAATCACAGAAGAAGGTATTAAAGAAGGTTGGTATCAAATTACTTTTGGTCAAGTTGTTAGTGTAGAAAGAGATGCCCAAAACCACACTATTACCCATATTCAAGAAAAGGGTTTTGGGGAAATGAAATTAACTGCTGATTTTATTATTGATGCTACCGGACTTGATGCCAAAGTTAAAACTAATCCCTTATTAGAAGATTTAGTTGAACATTACAAACTACCTTTAAATCATTTAGAAAGATTAGTAGTAGCCAACAATTTTGAATTAGTAGAAATGCGAAATACTCAAGGTCAAATGTATGTATCTGGGGCAATAACTTTAGGTGGACACTATGCAGCAGTTGATAGTTTTTTAGGTTTGCAATATGCGGCTTTAGTTGCTGTGGATGGGATGTATATTGTCCGTGCGCCTGGTGTGAAAAAGTTAAATACTTTTAGTTCTTTAAATCAGTGGATAAAATGGGTTTTTAATCAAGCACCATCATAGGTGACTGGTGACTGGTGACTGGGTAATCAATTTTATGTTTCCCAATAAACTATCAACTATCACTAATCACCTATCACTAATCACCTATCACTAATCACCTATCACTAATCACCAATATCCAATCAACAATTATTCTGCTGCTAATCGTAAAGCAGGATAGGGAAAAAGTTGTTTAAATCCTGCAAGACGGTCTTTGAATGACTCCGAAGCATTATTCCAAAGAGTTTCATAATAAAAGAAAACCACACCTAATCCTTGTCTTTGGGCAGTTCTCACTTGATTTGTAATTTGTTGCATTGATACGGGGCTAGTTCTTAAACCTGCCATTATTCCCACTCCAGTTGGGATTAGTTGTTGTGCTTCTTGCATTTCTGGACGGGAAATTTTAGCAGAAAAACTGTTTAAATCAGAACGATAAACTTGTACAATTAGTTCATCTACGATGTTTAATCTTACCCAATTTAACCAGTCTTGCAATTGTAATTTATATGCAAAATCGTAGTAATTAGGTGAAACTGAAAAAATTACTTTTGGTTTGATTTGCTTAATTCTTTGATTAAGTCTCACCATGAAATCTGTAATTTTATCTGCCCTCCATTTTACCCATTCTGGGTCTTGAGAATCTGCTGGGGGATCTTTTTCCATTTCTTGGCGATATAAATCAACTGTATATTGATCGTAACCAAATTCATGGGGTAAACTTGTATGATCATCAAACTGGATACCATCAATATCATAATTTGATGTTAGTTCTACCAAGAGATCGGTAATAAATTGTTGTACTTCTGGATGAAAGGGATTTAACCATGTCACTTCACCGGCTGCACTAACAGAAGTTTCGCTACCATCCCGCTTTTTTGTTAACCATTCTGGTTTATTTAATGCTAGTTCTGAAGTTTGGGGAGTCATAAAACCAAATTCAAACCAAGGAACTACCAGTAAATTTTGACGATGGGCTTGATTAATTACATCGGCAAGAATATCATGGCCATCTGAACCACGAAATACAAAAGGTTGAATTTCTAAATCTTTGGCTATCTTACTGGGATACATGACATAACCAGAATTCCAAACTACGGGATAAATAGTATTGAAATTGAGCCGACGCAATTTAGTAACAGCATCGTTAACTTTGGTGCGATCTTTAAAGACGTTAAGATCATTGTTGGTAATCCATACACCTCTAATTTCTTGTCTTGGTATTTGGGCGTTAACGGGTGTAAAGGTATTTGTTAATAAAACAGTGACAAAAGAAATTAAAACCAAAAAGGGAAACAACCTTTTAAAAAATTTGTGATGCCCACTCATTGTTTTTATATGTTGCCAATATGAAGAAAAAAAATTGAATTTCACTCTTGGGTAAGAGGTTTGAATTAACCATTTATGCAGCTGTCTAAAATTGCGAAGTAATTTATGATTCATATTTTCTGAGGGTGTGTAAAATGTAAGTATTCAGCTATCAGCAATCAGGAAACAGCTAATAGCCAGGATTCAGAGGTTTTAATTTCAGGTTAATTTCAGGAATGTTATTTATCTGCATCTGTGTCTTTTCATTCTTTGTATTTCATATTTCAGGTACTGACGGAAACCGACGGTTGAATGCTTACGTTTTTGACGTAACTACTTCAAATTAGTGCCTGGTTTAATAGTCCTAATTTGAAATTTTGGATTTTGGGTTCTAACTTTGTGCATAAAAGATAAAAAATATACCATACAATAGTGTAATAATGTCTAGAATATTGTAGAGATATCAATTACATTCTTGTTTAAGATGCAAACTGTAAAACCTTCCTCCTCAATGCTGTCTATTACGCCAAAACTATGTCAACCTTTAAAAATAGTCGCCTTGGGGGATAGTTTAGTATATGGATATGGAGACTATGAAAAAGGTGGTTGGGTAGAACAACTGCGCCGATGGTGGATGTTACCGGATAGTGTGGGTCATGTGCTTTATAATTTAGGGGTCAGGGGCGATCGCACTCAGCAAGTCTCACAACGGTTAGAAGTGGAATTTCGTCACCGGGGAGAAATTAGAAACCGAGTTCCTGATTTAATTATCCTCTCTGTTGGCGTTAACGACTCACCCCGTTTAGGTCGTCCCACAGGCAAAAATTATACAGATTTTGCGGAATTTGAAACAGCGATCGCCACATTATTAGATCAAGCACAACAACTTTGTCCAGTCCTCTTTGTCGGTATGGTCCCGGTTGATGAAAGCAAAATGCCTTTTCTCGATTGTTTATATTACAATCATGCTGACCAATATCGCTACAAAGAAGCTACCCGTCAAGCTTGTGAACAACGAAAGATTCCCTATTTAGACATATTTGATCAATGGATATCACACAGTCAAATCTGGAGAAGTGAACGCATGACAGCAGATGGACTTCACCCTAACACTCTTGGTTATCAAGACTTATTAGAAGCTGTCCTTAACTGGTCAGAACTATCTCAATATCATTGTCAAGTAGATTATCACTTGAAATTAGAACACACTTAATATTTAGATTCCTGACTTCTTAAACAAGTCGGGTATCTATTTTCAATCAACAAATTTATGATTTTATATATTCTGACTCCTGACTCCTGACTCCTGACTCCTTGAAATATTATGACTCCTACTTTATTTGGTCGTTGGCAAACTCGATTATTATTATTAGCAACTGTTGGTGTATTAGTATCTTTACCTTTTACACTGGGGTTAATAGGTTCTGGTGCAAATATTGTTTATTTTTTCATTCTTGCTTATGTTGCTATCTTTGGTTTAGGTTGGGATGTTGTTTATAATTATCTGCAAAAATCACGCTGGGATAGAGACTGGCCAGCAGCTTATCAATTTTTTGCAGGTATTTGGGAGATGATATTTGTGTTTTGTGGAGTAAAGATTTTTGGTTTTTTACCTATACCTATACCAAAAGAGGAATTATCAATAGGGGCGTTTTTATTACATTATTCTGTAGTTTGGTTGGCGGTTTTTATGAGTTCGCAAAGTTTAATGAGAATTATTTTTCCCCGTTGGCGTTTTCGTGGTGGACAGTGGTTATAAAAGATAGAGTTTTTTTTCACGCAGAGGCGCAGAGGAGTACGCAAAGTTTAATGGTTAAATGTTTATGTGGGTTATCTCAAATTTTATCTTCTAGATTATGATGGGAAATAAATTTTCTAGTGATTCATCTTACAACACAACTTTTAAAGCTTTCTCGATAATATTTACATATTCTTCTACTTTATACATTTGATAGGCAATTTGATCAATTTGATTTCTCATTTCTATTTGTCTCAGTAAAACTGTTTCTAAATCTGCTCTACCTACTTCTTGTGAAACTCTATTTGCAATCACTTCTAAAGTACGAAGATTACTAAATCTATCTTGATCATATCTCTTAACTTTAATCCCACATTCCGCACCCTCAACTGTCACAGATCAAAAAAGCCATTAAAGTAGTACATAATAACTAAAGGTAACTTAAAAGTTAAGAGGCTTAATGAGAGTAA
>NZ_JACJPT010000052.1:0-33843 GCF_014696195.1 Sphaerospermopsis sp. FACHB-1094
TCATAAGTTTTTATCCAACCAATTACGGGTACTTTTACCCTTCTGTAGTCAATTTTTATGACACCATCTAAGGTAAAAGAATCATGTTTACCCTTTTTCTTAAACTTAGGAAACCCTTTACTTTTTTTGAAGAAAGATTTAAAAGCATCTGAGAGATATCTTAATGCGTATTGAGGGGCGCATTTAGACACTTCATAATACCAAGGATGGGTAGATTTAATGGCTGCTACTAACCATTTGTGTAAATCTATGGCTGTGGGAAATTTGATTTTTTCTTCTGGTTGCAGTTTGTTATGTAATAATACCTGTTGACACAGTGCTAAACCTTGATTCCAAGCGTGTCTGGCTACTCCTGCGTGTTGCGCTAGTAGTAGTCGTTGTTGCTTGTTAACTTTGAGTTGGGTTTTGAATCCTAGTAGCATACAGTGATTTTACTGTAATTCTGTCACAAAGCAAAAGATGACAGAAAATTTTGAGCAAATGTGAGTATTTGTTAGTATTGGTTAAGAAAAAAGTAACTAGCTACTAACCTCCTGCCTCCTATTCTTAACTAGCAACTTAGGTTAATACAAAATTACTGCTATTTTCTAGCATTTTGACCACTTGGGATAATTAATAGCAGTAAAACTTAACTTTTTTCTATATGTATCCGTACTTTGGTAGACTTAAAGACTGAAATGGTCAGATAAAAACGACGCTAATATCAGCAACTGAGAGGGCAGTCCTGTGGAAAATACAATTGGTTTAGAGATTATTGAGGTTGTGGAGCAAGCAGCGATCGCCTCTGCAAAGTGGATGGGTAAGGGTGAAAAGAACACTGCTGACCAGGTAGCAGTGGAAGCTATGCGCGAACGCATGAATAAAATCTATATGCGCGGTCGCATTGTGATCGGTGAAGGTGAACGTGATGACGCTCCCATGCTTTACATCGGTGAAGAAGTAGGTATTTGTGCTAATCCCGAAGCTAAAGCACAATGCAACCCTGATGAATTAATTGAAATTGATATCGCTGTTGACCCATGCGAAGGTACTAACTTGGTAGCTTACGGACAACCCGGTTCAATGGCCGTTTTGGCAATTTCTGAAAAAGGTGGTCTGTTTGCTGCTCCTGATTTTTACATGAAGAAGTTAGCAGCACCCCCAGCAGCTAAGGGTAAGGTTGATATCAACAAGTCAGCTACCGAAAACTTGAAGATTCTTTCTGAGTGTTTAGGTCGCTCTATTGAAGAACTGGTAGTAGTTGTGATGAAGCGCGAACGCCACAACGATTTAATCAAAGAAATCCGCGAAGCTGGCGCAAGAGTACAATTAATTTCTGATGGTGACGTAGGTGCAGCTTTATCTTGCGGTTTTGCTGGTACTAACATTCACGCGCTGATGGGTATTGGTGCTGCTCCTGAAGGTGTAATTTCTGCCGCTGCTATGCGTGCTTTAGGCGGTCACTTCCAAGGTCAGTTAATCTATGATCCTGAAGTTGTGAAAACCGGTTTGATCGGTGAAAGCAAACAATCTAACTTAGATCGTCTAGCTTCTATGGGTATCACTGACCCAGATAAGGTTTATGATGCTCATGAATTGGCATCTGGTGAAACTGTTCTCTTTGCTGCTTGTGGTATCACTTCTGGTAATTTGATGCAAGGTGTACGTTTCTTCCACGGTGGTTCTAGAACTCAAAGTTTGGTTATTTCTAGCCAGTCTAAGACTGCTCGCTTTGTAGATACCATTCACATGAATGAGCAACCCAAGGTTGTACAACTGCACTAATTTTTGGTGATTGGTGACTGGTGATTGGTGATTGGTGATTGGAAAAATTTATTACCACCCATTACCAATTACCAATTACCCATTACCCATTACAAATTATCCATTTAAGAATTTAAGAAATAAAAGATGAATATTGCAGTGGTGGGGTTAAGCCATAAAACAGCCCCAGTAGAAGTAAGAGAAAAACTCAGTATTCCTGAACCTCAAACCGAAGGTGCGATCGCTCATCTCCTCAGTTATCCCCATATTGATGAGGTGGCTATCCTTAGCACCTGTAACCGTCTAGAAATTTACATTGTTAGCAGTGAAATTACTTACGGTATTCAGGAGGTTACTCAGTTTCTGGCAGAACACAGCAAATTACCTATCATATCTTTGCGTCAACATTTATTTACTTTGATGCACTCTGACGCTGTGACTCATGTGATGCGAGTTGCTGCTGGTTTGGATAGTTTGGTTCTCGGTGAAGGTCAAATTCTGGCTCAGGTGAAAAATACTCACAAACTGGGACAACAATTTAATGGTATAAAAACAACTTTAAATCGCTTATTTAAACAAGCTATCACCGCAGGTAAACGAGTCCGTACAGAAACCAGTATTGGTACTGGTGCAGTTTCTATTAGTTCCGCTGCTGTGGAATTAGCGCAAATTAAGGTAGAAAATTTAGCTCCCTATCGGATCGCTATTCTCGGTGCGGGGAAAATGTCGCGGTTACTTGTACAACACCTAATTTCTAAAGGTGCAACTCGAATTGCTATTGTGAACCGTTCTCGTGAACGTGCGGAAGAATTAGCAAAGCAGTTCTCAGAAGTACCTATTAAAATACATCTGTTACCAGAAATGATATCTGTGGTTTCCCATAGTGATATAGTATTTACTAGCACTTCTTCAACTGAGCCAATTTTGGATCGTGCTAAGTTAGAAATGGTTTTAGATCCTAACCACTCGTTGATGTTATTTGATATTTCTGTACCTAGAAATGTTGATGCAGATGTAAACGATTTGCCAAATGTCCAGGCTTTTAATGTGGATGATTTAAAAGCTGTTGTAGCGCAAAATTACGAAAGTCGTCGTAAAATGGCACAGGAAGCTGAAAAAATCCTAGATGAAGAGGTGGCAGATTTTGATGTGTGGTGGCGGAGTTTAGAAACTGTCTCTACTATCAGTTCTTTGCGGAATAAAGTGGAAAACATCCGCGAGCAAGAATTACAAAAAGCACTTTCTCGCTTAGGGTCAGAATTTGGTGAAAAACACCAAGAAGTGATTGAAGCTCTCACACGAGGAATAGTGAATAAAATTTTACATGATCCCATGGTACAATTACGGTCACAGCAAGATGTTGAAGCTAGACGTAATTGTATGAGAACTCTGCAAATGCTATTTAATTTAGATGCAGAAGAGCAGTTTAGTTAATCAAAGGGAACAGGGAACAGGGAACAGGGAACAGAAAAATCTTTATTCTGACTCCTGACTCCTGACTCCTGACTCCTAAAGTTTGAGTTTCTCTAACTGCTTAGTTTGTTCTTCGAGTCTCACTTGTAGGCGATCGCATACTAAATCACACAATTGAAATAATATCGGATCAGCTATTTCATAAATCACGCTGACTCCTTCGGGTGTTCTTTTGACAATACCCGCTTGAGTTAAAATTTTAAGATGCTTCGATACGTTTGCTTGTCCTAGTCCAGTCTCAGCTATGATTTGGGTTACATTCTTCGCTCCATTTTTTAAACAACACAACACCTGTAACCGACTGACTTCAGATAGCACTTTGAAATATTCTGCAACATGATTAAGAGCGCCCGGAAATATATCTGACATAAAAAACCAAAAAAAATTTTATAAGTTTATATTGACTATTTTACTATATAGTAATAGAATCATATCATTAGGGAAAAAATTCAGGTGTAAATATGTTATTTCGCCAACTTTTTGACATAGAATCTAGTACATATACTTACTTAATTGCTGACAAGACAACAAAAGCAGCAGTTTTAGTAGATCCGGTGTTGGAACAGGTAGAACGGGATCTACAGCTAGTTCAAGAGTTAGGTTTAACACTACGCTACTGTTTAGAAACTCACATCCATGCAGATCATATCACAGGTACGGGTAAATTACGTCAACTAACTGGATGTTTGGGAGTTGTACCAGCAAATGCACCAGCGAGTTGCGCGGATCAACAAATGCAAGATGGGGAAATTTTACAATTAGATTCTATTGTAATTGAAGCGATCGCCACACCAGGACATACAGATAGTCATCTAGCTTATTTATTAAACAAAGAAAGATTATTAACCGGCGATTCTTTATTAATTCGCGGTTGTGGAAGAACCGATTTTCAAAGTGGTAATGCGGGAATTTTATTTGATGTCATTACCCAAAAAATGTTTACTCTTCCTGATGCAACTTTGGTTTATCCTGGACATGATTATAAAGGTTTTACAGTTTCAACTATTGGGGAAGAAAAGCAATATAATCCTAGATTTAAAGGACATAATCGGGACTGTTTTATTCAATTAATGAATGGGTTAAATTTACCTAATCCGCAAAAAATGATGGCTGCTGTTCCAGCAAATGAAAAGTGTGGAAATGCTATTGCAGTTTAATATTTTAGGGTATTTCTCACCCAGAGGCGCAGAGTACGCAGAGTTTTTAATGGCAGAGTTTTTAATATTTAGTAAATAGGATTTTGAGGAGTTTTGAGAAATGAATACTTCAACTAAACAGGAATTACAATTTGTTGATGCTGCTGGTGTTAAGGAGTTAATAGAAAAACAGCAAGTACATTTAATAGATGTGCGAGAAATTTCAGAATATGCAGGTGAAAATATTCCCGGTTCTCAAGTTTTACCACTTTCTCAATTTCAACCAGAAAAAATCAAATTAGTTCCTGGTAAACAAGTTGTTATTTACTGTCAATCTGGAAATAGATCCAATAAAGCAGCACAAAAATTAATTCAAGCTGGGTTTGTAGATTTTTGTCAGTTACAAGGTGGAATTACTGCTTGGAAACAGTCAGGATATCCGACTCAAGTTAATAAAAATGCTCCTATTAGTATTATGCAACAAGTACAAATAGTTGCAGGTTCTTTAGTTTTTATAGGAACTGTGTTAGGTGCTTTTGTTTCTCCCTGGTTTTTAATTTTAAGCGGTTTTGTGGGTGCTGGTTTGGTATTTGCAGGGGTGACAAATACCTGTGCAATGGGTATGTTATTAGCTAAGTTACCTTATAACCAACGTGGTTAATTTTTCTTTGTAATAATTCAGGAGTCAGGAGTCAGAATATTTGTTTGTAGTAGTGAGCTACAAAAGTAAGTTTTTGTATCAATTATCAATTATCAAGAATAAATCGAAAACTCTAATTCTTAATCCTTTATTCTGTATCCTGAATACTTACCTAAAAATTACGAATTACGAATTATTATGATGTGGATATTAGGACATATTTTAGCAACGGGAATTGGTATTAGTTTAGGTTTAATTGGTGGTGGTGGGTCGGTTTTAGCTTTACCAATTTTAGTTTATGTAATGGGAGTACCAACAAAACCTGCAATTGCTATGACTTTAGTAATTGTAGGTACTGTGAGTTTAATTGGTTTAATTCCTCATTGGAAAAAGGGAAATATTAATTTTAAAAAAGCATTTATTTTTGGTTCTGCTACTATGTTGGGTGCTTTTTTAGGGGCAAAAATTGCAGGTTTACCATTTGTTACTGATAATTTACAAATGCTGCTGTTTGCAATTATGATGCTGATAGCAGCAAGTTTAATGATTAAGAGAAGTTTGCAAAATTCCACTAAATTATCTTCAGAAGATCACTTAGAAAATATCAAAATCGAAGTTTATCAACCTCCTGTTTGTCAGTATTGTTGGTTATGGTTGTTAACTGAAGGTTTAGGTGTGGGAATATTAACAGGTTTAGTGGGAGTTGGAGGAGGTTTTGCGATTGTGCCGGCTTTAGTGATTTTGGGTAAAACACCTATGAAAGAAGCTATTGGTACTTCTTTATTAATTTTAGTTGTTAATGCAATTTCTGGTTTTTTAGGTTATTTAGGACAGGTGGATTTAGATTGGAATTTAATCGGATCTTTTGTGATTTCTGCTAGTTTGGGTAGTTTTTTTGGTGCTTATTTATCTCAATTTATTGATGGTAAAAAATTACAAAAATATTTTGGTTATTTTTTAATAGCTGTAGCGGCTTTTGTATTATTTCAAAATCAAAGTGCTTCTCCAAGAAAAAAATCAGCGTTAAATTGGCAAGATAAAGTAACTATTCTGAATCCTGTACAGACTGCCCAGCGGCATCTATAGTAATAGAAAAAGCTGTTAGAATATTAATTGGTGATAGGTAGATAAACATCATTAAATGTAAAATATAAAGTGGACAGATCCCCGACTTCTTGGAGAAGTCGGGGATCTGGATCTTAATTAACTCCTGAGTTATTCAAAATAATGTTTCTATATCTTTCTAAATTACTACCTCTATTTTTTTATCCTTTGGGATTAGCTTGTGTTAGTTTAATAGTGGCTTTGGTAACTTTGTGGAAACGTCCAAAAATTGCCGCTGTTTGTATTTCCCTATCTTTAACTTTATTATTGGTTTGTGGTAATGCTTGGATGGCTAAAAATCTGGTGCGATCGCTAGAATGGCAAAATATCCCCATGACGGAAATACCCCAAGCTGAAGCTATTGTGGTTTTGGGTGGTGCTACTAAATCAGCGGTTTGGCCTCGTCCGACGGTTGATTTAAGTGAAGCGGGCGATCGCGTGATTTATGCGGCTCAACTCTATCGGCAAAAAAAAGCACCTCTAATTATTTTAAGTGGTGGTCGCATTGATTGGCGTGGTAGCGGTTCTCCAGAATCAGCAGATATGGCTACTATTCTTACATCTTTGGGTATACCAGCCCAAGCGATTATTCAAGAACCTGATTCTTTAAACACCTATCAAAACGCTGTTAATGTGCAGAAAATTCTCGGAGAACGAGGAATTAAAAAAGTATTGTTAGTAACTTCGGCTATGCACACACCGCGATCGCTCAAAATTTTTCAGCGTCAAAATATTGATGTTATTCCTGCACCCACTGATTTTCTTGTTAGTCGGGGTGAGTTGGAAGAATTAACCAGCACTCCCAAAGCCGCTATACTAAATTTATTCCCTGACTCTGATAACTTGAATCAATTTACCAGTGCTTTAAAAGAATATATTGGACGTTTTGTTTATGGTTTGCGGGGTTGGTTGTGAGTGACTGGTGACTGGTGACTGGTGACTGGGAAAAATTCACTAATAACCAATGACTAATAACCAATGACTAATAACTAATGACTAATAACCTATGAGTAAAGAACTACCATATATAGTCCCATCACCTCAGCCGGAAGTTGAGGAAGTGTTTGCAGTTCACCAAACAACTGTAGAATTTTACCACGAAGTTCAGACTCGTTCGGAATTTAAACGTTATTGTGAATGGTATTACACAACCGCAGCCGAAAACCGTAGAGACTTAGAAAAAATGCGCGGCGAACTCAATATTATGGGGTGGTTTTTTCGCCGCTGAGGATTTTTGATTTGATTGAGATAGATTTAGTTTAACAATGGACAATTAACAATGGACAATTACAGCAGATTCCATTGCTATGAGGTACAAATTTTAATAATAAAACTCTTGTGGGGTGGGCATCTTGCCCGCCCGTGGTGTACCTCATAACACCAGAAAGTGCTGTAAAAATGGACAATTGACAATTACTTCGCCTTACCTGGAAGTAAGAGGATTGGGAAATAGTAAATTTTTTCTTTTTTTCTTCTGGGAAGGAGAGACTTTGAAGCTTGAATGAAACAATTGTCAATTGTCAATTATCAATTATCAATTGATAACCTCTAATTCATTCTCACGTAAATGAGCTTTAAATTTTTTGCTAAACTGAACTAAAATTGGCAGGTTAGCACTGACAGGTCTGCCTTGCCATTGAGTAACAACAGCAAAAATTTCCCCTTCTGATCCTTTGATGTCAAAACCCTGACCCCGATGCTCAGGATGATGATAAACTATTACCGACTCTTTTACACGAACGCGATCGCCAATATTCATAGTATTATTTATACCTAATTTTCTTGATTACTGAATTGATTGACTTGGTTGATCTTACCATATCTTGACATTCAAGAAATATAGCTTATTGGCGCTGGGGGCAGAATTGTTGTAATTCTGGGGGAAGTTGCTGACACAACCGCCCAAAAGACTGGGGTTGAAGTTGCCACCAAGCAAATAAACCTAAACTTGTACCTCCAACCAACAAAGCTAAAAATCCGCCTAAAACTAAGATCAGTTTACCCCGATTTGCTGCTTTAACAGGAGTAGAAGCTGATTCTTCACTTAGATTCAAATCTATTAAAGCTAGGGAACTCTCTGCTAAATAATCTACTGCTGGTGCTTGCGCTTCAAAGTTTTCTGTTTCTGTGCTTGTGATCCCTACTTCCTCTGTTTCTGACGTTTCTAATACTATTGGTACAGGTGTAACAGGTACTAAATGGGCTTGGGAAGTACGGACAACCGTGAGAACAATAGATGTATTATCTTGACCGTTTTTTTCATTTGCCAATTTTACCCAGTTACGTGCTGCATCTTCCACTGTCAGTTTACCTGTTAACAGGGGAATTACATAATTCTGCCAAGATTTTTCTACCCAATCATGATCACTTAAACCATCGGAACATAATAATAAAATCCCGTCTTCTTCCAAAATAAAGCGTTTGATGGCAAATTGTAGAGATTCGGCTTCTTTTGTTCCTAATGCTTGGGTGAGTGCATGGGCGTTAGCTGTTGTGATTGCTTGACGATACAAACTTTGACCAAAACACACTTCCCTGGTTGCCATATCATCATCTATGGTTAGTAGTTGGCAATAGCTGGGAGTAATCCAATAAGCACGACTATCACCAACATTAGCTATATAAAGTTCATGAGTATTTTCTGATTCCCATCCTGTATTGGTGACTATACGTTGCGGTAATTGTATGGCCATGACTAACGTGGTGGCCATGCGTTCTCTACCTTGGCGGTTTTGTTCGTCGTTGCGTGACCAGATCATATTATTTACTACCCGCAAACTAGCCGCTAGTTGTTGCTGCAACAAGTCTGGGGGGACAATTTCTGTTTGTTCGGCTACATCTTGTAACCAAGCACGGATTTGTAATTTTAAGCATTGAACTGCTAGTTGACTGGCAACTTCGCCGCCTTCATGTCCGTCAATACCATCACAAACTACTGATAGATGCTGGTTTAAATAGTTGTCTATTTTATCAGTAGTATTAGGGAAACAACTGTCCTCATTGTGTTTCATCACAAGACCTGCATCTGTAAACCCAGCAACTTTCACCATTAATGGTAATTCTGCTGCTGATGCTAGTAATAATTGATTAAGTTGATGGCTAATGGTAGTAAAATCTACTTCACCTTGGCACATCTGCTGGATGATATTACTTAAACCAGGGGCTATTTCGGCTTTTGCTACCAGTACCCATGAGTGCCAAGATTGCCCTAAGTGCTGCAAGGTAAGTGTTTCTGTTGTTTGGTATAGTTCTAGTAATTTGATACACCAACCTTGAACGAGTATGTTATTTGGTGATAGTAAGCTTGCAGCTACTCCCAGTTCTGATAAGGGTTTCCACAGTTGGAGAATTTGCCATAGCCAGTATAATTGTCTAACTGCTTTTGCTTCTTCCCATACTTCGGTAATGATGGGGTAGAGATTGCCTTTTGTATCTATAGGTGCATTTTCTAATAAGAGAATATCATTTGTGTCTTCTGTGTCTTCGGTTGTAGAAGTTGTAAATCCGTAGGGTTGGGGGATGTGTAACTTTTGTGGATATAATTTTAGGTAGGGGATAACTGCCGGTGGCAGTTCTGATGGTATTTCTGGTGGTTTTCCTGGTTGGGTATCTAGCCAAATTTGCTGTGTAATTACCTCATATCTGTCGGCAATTTTTGTTTCCGGGAGTATGTTGGCTGCGTTTGTGCCGATCGCCCACAGATAGCGGTAAACTATGGGTGTTTGGCAATTTTTACAAAGGCGATCGCCTAGATTATTAATGGGTTTTTCACAGTCGGGATTGATACAATGAATTATCCGTTCAGTAGAAATCATAAATGTATAAACTAAGGAGTTAGGAGTCAAGAGTCGTAGGGGCGAAGCGTTCGGAAAACAACCTTGGACAAAAATTAATAATTTATCACCCGAATGCTGATGCTTCCAGCACGCTTCGCGAACGCCCGTACAGGAGTCAGGAGGAAGAAGAACTAATTTCTGTACTTTGCACTTTATACTTTGCACCCTGCACCCTGCACTGAGTCAAGAGAATAGTTAAGTCAGAAATTATAAAGATTTAATAATTTTAAAAGAAGTTTAAGTATAATACTCAAAGTTTGATTTATGCTACATATTCTATTTTTGAGCTTGAGTTGTGAGTGTATAAATTATAAAGAAATTCAGGTGATTTTAGATCAAATTGGGATGTTAATTACTAGAATAGGAATCAAATATGTTTGTATGCTCTTGTTGATAGGTTTGTACTTGAAAGCAAAAATTTGGAAATCAAAAATTTCTTTCCGTAAATAGTGATGGTTGAGATGTAGTTAATCACAAAATAATATTGGGGTTAAATTTTTTGTTTTTATTGTCTGGGATGGCGTTATGCCAACTTTTACCTTAATCTGGCTGGTAGCAGGAATAATCCTGTGTTTGATGGAACTTTTGTTACCAACTGCCTTTGTAGAATTTATGATGGGAATTAGTGCCTTTGCGGTGGCGCTACTTTCTTATTTGGGTTTGAGCAGTTTATGGCTACAAGTTATTCTTTGGCTGTTGCTTTCCACGGTTTTAGTTGTGTTTTCCCGCAGGTTTTTACAACCACCAACACGCAGATCAAAAATCTCTGATGCAGTGATTGGCGAAACTTTAACAGAAATTTTACCAGGTCAGGCGGGACGGGTACTATATGAGGGTAATTCCTGGCGGGCTAGATGTGATGATGACAAACTCAGTTTAGCACCAGGGCAAAAAGTTTATGTGGTCAGTAGAGAAGGTACGACTTTGATTGTAATGCCAGAAAATATTTTATGACAGGTGACAAATGACAGGTGACAGATAAGAGTTTTCAAAGCACCGTATTTGCGGAGATTTATCAAAATGGGTCAGTTTTTATTGTTACTTGCTTTGGCTTTTGGGGGCGGTACTGTTGTCCTCAAATCAATTAGAGTGATTAATCAAGGTGATGAAGCTTTGGTGGAAAGTTTGGGTAGTTATAAGAAAAAGCTTGGTCCAGGCTTAAATATGATTAATCCTTTTTTCGATAACATTGTGTATAAGCAAACTATCCGGGAAAAGGTTTTAGATATTCCTCCTCAGCAATGTATCACCCGTGACAATGTTTCCATTACTGTTGATGCGGTGGTGTATTGGCGGATCGTGGATATGGAGAAAGCTTACTATAAGGTAGAAAATCTCCAGTCAGCGATGGTTAATTTGGTTTTAACTCAAATTCGCTCGGAAATGGGACAATTGGAGTTAGATCAGACTTTTACTGCCAGAACTCAAATTAATGAAATTCTGCTGAGAGATTTAGATATTGCTACTGATCCTTGGGGTGTAAAAGTTACACGAGTGGAATTGAGAGATATTATCCCATCTAAGGCTGTGCAAGAGTCTATGGAATTGCAAATGTCCGCAGAAAGACGGAAACGGGCAGCAATTTTAACATCTGAAGGTGATCGAGAGTCGGCGGTAAATAGTGCTAGAGGTAAAGCAGATGCTCAAATTTTGGATGCGGAAGCGCGACAAAAGGCGATAATTTTACAAGCGGAAGCGGAACAAAAAGCACTTATTTTAAAGGCGCAAGCGGAAAGACAGCAGCAGGTTTTGAAAGCACAGGCGATCGCGGAGTCAGCAGAAATTATAGCCCAAAGGATGCAAACTAACCCAGATGCACACAAAGCTTTAGAAGTTCTCTTTGCACTAGGTTATTTAGATATGGGTACAACTATTGGTAAAAGTGATAGTAGTAAGGTGGTGTTTATGGACCCTCGCACCATACCTGCTACTTTAGAAGGTATTCGTTCTATTGTCTCTGATATTCCCAATGGTTCTCATTCTTTGTTGGAGAATAGGGACTAGGTTATTATCTCATCTTGTGGGGTAGGCATCCTGCCTGCCCTGTATAATTAGCGGGCAAAATACCCGCACCACAAGAAACACTTGTATATTTTTTTATTTGTCAGTCCCTTAATAAAAACTCTTACCTGTCACCTGTCACCTGTCACCTGTCACCTACTTCCTGACATTTATTACACAGTCCGAAAAATTCTAGGGTGTGGTAAAATACTTTAAATTTATGGCTGGTTTGTAACTCGTTTTCTAGTTCATGGACTGGACATTGATGGATAGGTATGGAAAGACCACATTGTAAACAGGTGAGATGATGTTTATCTTGTTGGGTTAAACTATACAAAGCCTCACCATTAGATAAAGTTCTCACCTGTACTTTACCTTCGAGTTTCAAAGCTTCTAGGGAACGGTAAACTGTGGCTAAACCCATGCTTTGACTACAGTTACGTAATTCTATGTATATGTCTTGTGCGGAAATTCCTTGTTTGATGTTTTTCAATAGGTTTAAAATTCGCTCTTGACTGCGGGTACGTATAGCTTTCATAGTAATTTTGGCTTTTAGATTGGGACTGGAAAATAAAAATTTTTTTGTATCTTATGTGACTAGTTTAAGTTACCATATCTGATATGAGCTTTTTTGATTGGCTGGTTGATAGATTAACTTTAACCAGTCTGTGATTCTATTTTCACTCAGTTGGAACATAAAAGTTATAGGATAGCGATCGCACCATTCAGCAAAAGTTACCCCCCTCATGCAAAGGAAGTATTTAGCTAAAATTTTTGTGACTCTTCGGCCTTCAGTTCTCGATCCTGCTGGTGTCGCCGTACAAACTAGCTTAAAACAAATGGGACATGAAACCGTTGAACAAGTAAGAATTGGTAAATATATTGAATTAACCACGATTGCACCCGATGAAGCTATAGCGAATCAAGATGTGAAAAATATGTGTGAGGAACTGTTAGCAAATACTGTGATCGAAAACTATCGTTTTGATTTGATTGAAGTAGAATCTCAAACTGGTGTTTTTTAGGTAATGGGTAATTGGTAATGGGTAATTGGTAAAAACTTCTTTACTGTCACCTATTCCCTATTCCCTATTCCCTATTCCCTATTCCCTATTCCCTATTCCCTATTCCCTATTCCCTATTCCCTTATTTATGAAATTCGGTGTTTTAGTTTTTCCTGGTTCTAATTGTGACCGTGATTCCGCGTATGTGACTAGAGACTTACTCGGACAACCAACACGGATGGTTTGGCATCAAGAGACGGATATTAGTGATATAGATGTAATTATAGTCCCTGGGGGCTTTAGTTACGGTGATTATTTGCGTTGTGGGGCGATCGCTCGTTTCTCCCCTGTAATGCAGGAAGTTGTCAACCACGCACAAAAAGGTAAGTTTGTCATCGGTATTTGCAATGGATTTCAGGTATTAACTGAAGCTGGTTTGTTGCCGGGTGTGTTAACGAAAAACCGAGATTTGCATTTTATTTGCGATCGCTCTCCCTTAAAAGTTGAGCGTAATAATTTACCTTGGACTCATGGTTATACAGAGGGAGAAGTGATCACTTTACCCATTGCCCACGGAGAGGGTCGATTTTACGCTGATAAGGATACTTTAGCAGCAATTGAAGATAACGGACAAGTGGTATTTCGTTATCACGGAGAAAACCCCAACGGATCATTAAATAACATTGCAGGGATTTGCAATTTGCAAGGTAATGTGTTAGGAATGATGCCACATCCTGAACGCGCAGCAGATCAAGCATTAGGTAATACTGATGGTTTACGCTTGTTTGCGGGTTTGTTGGGGAAGGTTGCAGCTTTGATTTAGTCTTGTATTTGACAAACTCTCAAAAACATAAGGTGGTTAATTTCCACCTTATTTAAGGATTTTTACGTATTGACTTGTCAAATTTACTAGATGTATTATTTTTGATAGTATAATATTAAATCCATCAAGAAAAGCGCAGATGAACAGAATAGCAATAAATCCAGACTTAGCAAATGTGGATTATACTGATTTATTAGATAAAATACTCAGAGTATTAAAAAATCAGCAGATATTTAGAATTTCTGCTGATAATAAAAGAGTTAAGGTTGATATTAATGAAGTAGTTAATGAAGTTATTAAATTAACTCCTCATAACCCATTGGGAAATGAAAGGGTATTACGTTCAGCAACATTGAATTTTATTCCTGGTACAGAAAATTCATTTATAGAGAAAATTAAACAAATTGTCGGTTATATTCAATATCAGTTACAAGAAGAAGTTAAAACCAAAACAGGAAATGATCAAATAGATAGAGTTGCTTTTATTAAAAGTTTAATGTCAGACTTACAGACATTTAAAGGACAATATAACAGAGATAGTAAAACTAAAGAGATGCTTTTAGACTTTACCTATCCATTTACAAAAGCAGAAAATTTACAAAAGCAGCGGTTAACAGTTAAAAAAGACGAAAACAGCAAAAACAAACAACTACTAAAAGCGCACAAAGTTAAGATACACATAGATAAACCCCGTGATTTTACAGCTACCTTATTAACAGGAATCAACAATTATATTGATGTAGAATTTGCAGACGCTAACACAGAAGATCGAGAAGACTTAGGATATATAATTGACAACCTAGAAAAAAACAGCAACTCCGATATTTACAGTTTACAAAACCTTGTCAACCAAGAAACATTAGGAAAACTGAAAAAACTAGCTAAAATCAGATATTTAGAATATTTATTAGAACAACTTGATGACAAAAATCAAGGGAGAATATACTTAGAAGATTTAATTAGAAGATTGAAACTATTAGAAGATTACATTAACGATAGTAATAAAGCAGATGGAGATTATCAAGTTAACTATGCAGGAATATCGGTTAATTATCAAACCATATTTTCCCGCAGTGAAGCTTATGATATATTACCAATAATTCCCGTCATCGAAGGTTATTTAGGAGAAGCAGAAAATCCAAATCTAGAAGATATAGAGTTTACCTTTGGATTCAAGTTAAAATTAAATGGTAAAGTGCAAACTGATGGAGGAAAAACAGCTTTTAATTATCATCTCAACCTTTTAAACCCAGATAGTAAAGAACATCAAAAAGAACTTGTAAACGAATCAACAAAATTCACCTTTGTCAATAAAATATTGAAAATAGGATTTTTATATTATTTCATCTTTGCATCACGTCCAAATCTACAAAGCGATTTAGAATATAATCCCATTGAGACACTAGAGAAAAACGTCTTACCCATATTAAGGAGTAATGACGATGAAGCAAAAAGAAAACTATTTATAAGTTGGATTGAAGGATTTAAAAAATTAAACGTTGAAGAAAAAATCAAAACTTTGAAAACCAGTCTCACCCAATTAATTCAACATAAAACACCATTTCCGGTGAGACATTATCCAGTACATATTTCTGTAAAAAACAGCATTTTAGAAAACGACATTGACACCATCAACGAGAGACAAACAATATTTAAAGAAGCATTGAGGAGAAACTTCAAAGACTGTTTAAAATACATCAACTTGGGAGACGCAACCACACAAGATAACTTACTGATCACCCTTCCCGGAAACATCAGTATTAGTGAACTTCATTTTTTAGAGACAGAAGACAAAGAAACATTTGAGATGGAATATGATCTTACCCCAGGTGTGGGAATTTTACCCGTCATATTTTTAGCAATGAAAGAAGGGGGTAATTTTTATCAGAAACACTTACAACATCGTAATTTATTGGTATTTCCCCATCGTTCAGAAAATGATAAACTAGAAGAACATCAAGAATTTATTTACAAAATCACCTATAGTTTACTTGCGTATCTTTGTCTTCATGTCATCTTAGAAAGACAAATATCAAAAGATGGAAAACCATTTATTCCTCTGTTTAGAATACACCAGAAAGAAAAAACCGATAACGCACCTATAGAGAAATTTATCGTTTCCTTAACCAAGGTATTATCCCATCTATTAAATGAAAGATATCGCAGTAATGAACAGGGTATAGTAATTACTAACTCAGGAAATTTAAAATTTGGAAATTTAAAATTTAAAATTCCTAATGTTCTCAGTTCATTATATTCCGTATTTCCCAAAAAATTCACATTCTCACCCACTGATAAATTTGCATTTCAGGAACTTGATCAACTTGCGATCATCGTTGTTTCCAGTCGAGAAAGTGATAGTCGTTGGAATATCAAAGAGAAAAAAGCTAATTTAATGGGTGAAATTATCACCTTACAAACAAAAGACAAAACCGCAAGAGTGCAACTATTTAAAACCTTCTCAGAAAACTACGACGATCATCAAAAAATGTTTGAATATCCTACAGTCGTAGTTGATAATGTAGATAAACTTTATCAAAGAGGGTACAGACACTTTATTTATATTGCAAAAGTTCCCTACAGTAGTACATTACATATTACCCAAGCAGACAAAAAAGAAGAATTATTTTTCATGTCAGAGAATGTAATTAAATCCTTAAAAAAAGAAAGACATGATATCAAAATTTACCCGATGTTTTTTGAAAAATACTATGCGGTAAAATTTGAAACTCCCCAAGCTACATCCTTATATATTCAGGATACCTTAGAACTTACCAACTTAGCAGAGGATAGAAATAAACAATCTGTAATTTTCTTCAATTTATTTAATGGTTTAAAAGTTGCAGATGATGTTAACTATCATGGGGTTATGTCTTATGCGACTTTGTTAAATATCTATGAGGGAATTTTAGATGATAAAGATATCAAGGAAGGTTTAATATATGATGACAGTAAGTTGAAAAATGAAATCTTGCAATGTTTAACTTTGTTCCATTTTTCCCGTTATGAAAAATCAGGAAAATTACAATTAAAATTAGATCCATATCAAAATTTAATCGGAGATGAATCAGTCAATAAAGCTGCAATGTTTCCACATATTAGAGATAAAGGAGAGTTTAATTCTCTCGCTTTTTTAACTCACATTAAATCAATAATATCAGGTAAAGAATAAAAATAAAAACTTCTCTTTCTTTGCGTCTTTGCGTCTTTGCGTGAGGTTTTTCTCGTAATAACGAACCACTCCAGACACAGAGAAAAGAGGTTTTTGAGGGTTTTTATAAGGAGTAAAAAATGACTGCAAAAATAGCGGATGATCTGGGAAGGTTGTTTGAAATGGGTTTTAATATTGGGATTTTGTCTTATATCCATAAGAATAATATTAAAAATTATTTTGGTGATTTGTATAGTCAGGAGTTGCAAAATCTCAAGTTTGCAGAAATTACAAAAAATATTGTGAAGAAGGTTGTTGGTAAGTTAGAAAGAGAAATTGCAGAAACTTGGTGTCAGTTTTTTGTACAAAAGGGTTTTTTGTGTGGGTTAAATTTCTTTCGGGAGTATCTTAAATCTCTGGGATGTCGTGAAAAAGCAAACTTGCAAAATCTGGAAGTTATTTATTTTCAATGTCGGTTTAATGGTGAAAATAGTATTGGTACTCATGAAGTTGATGAAATACAATGGTTCAAAAATGTTCTCTCTCAGTTTGAAAATGTAAATGTCACTTCTGGGGATATTCAAAATTATAAACAAGGTGGTGATTTTCTCAATGCAGATAGTTTGATGTTGTTGAAATATAAAAATAATTACCGGGTTTTATGTCTTGACTTGTCGGTGTTTTCTATTCACACTGATGAGGATTTACAAAATATTGATTATGTGGAAATTATCAGAGGTTTGTTATTACGAGATATCAATTATTTACGTTCTAAAAGTGTGTTTTCTAAGTTGCGTATTGATACCGAATCTTTGGGTTTAGATTTTTCTCCCAGTTTAAAGGAGTATTTTACCGCTTTTAAATCTAAGGATAAGGAAAGTGCTAAATTAATTCAAGCGGGTAGTTATATTTATAGTTTCTGTCAGTTTTTACAAGCAAATTCTTTTCTTCCTGATATTTCTAGGTTGGTTTGTAATGCGGTGGGATATAGCGATCGCTCTTTTAATACTATCTCTATTCCCGGAAATAATATCCAACTTTTTGAAAGTTGTCATCAAATTTATCAACAAAATTACAAAACAGAAGAAGAAATTAGCGACGCACGTTATCGCGTTTTACAAAAAATCCAAGTTAACGCATATCGCAGTTTTCAACAAGGTAAAAAACTGGTTGACTCTCTCCTCAACATTACTCCTAATACCATCAATATTTTACCACGTCATACAGAAACGATTACCGATTTTTATAACTCTGTTTCTCCCGTACCATCTGAGTTAATTTCTAGTTTAAATTTAACCGAAAATCCCAATTTTAGACAAGCGCACAACCAACTAATTAAAAGATATTTACTTTCTGAAAATACCTACATTTTCTTAACAGGAAATCCCGGAATCGGAAAAACTACCGCTATTGTTGATTTTCTCACTCAATATCAAAATGATGGTTTCCTATTATTATACGTCAGTCCCCGGAAACAAGTCAATCTTGATATCATTGAAAAATTCAAAGATCGCAAAACTGGAAGATTAGTAAATGATCAAATTTTTGCTATTAATACTCATAGTAATTTGATTCAAGATAACTCTGGTAAACTCTCAGTTGCTTATACATCAAACAAACATGAAGAAGATTTTACTTTGGAAAATGTTGATTTTCTCAACAGTGAAAATATTGAACGAAAATCTCGACGCAAAGACAGACTGCAACAGATTACAGATGATACCTTTCAGGATATGGGAACAAAAAACAAGGGAGTTTTACAAAGTATTTGTGAAGGGTTATATTACCTCATCAAATATCAAACATCTAATCAAATTATCGCTACCGCTTCTACCCAGTC
The DNA here is from genome assembly GCF_014696195.1 of Sphaerospermopsis sp. FACHB-1094. Classification (NCBI taxonomy): domain Bacteria; kingdom Bacillati; phylum Cyanobacteriota; class Cyanophyceae; order Nostocales; family Aphanizomenonaceae; genus Sphaerospermopsis; species Sphaerospermopsis sp. FACHB-1094. Next base: position 18,752 of record NZ_JACJPT010000052.1, read on the forward strand.
TTTGAAAAAAACAGACTATGGTGATACTTTACAACATTTAGAAAAAATCTTTCAAGACGCATACAGAAAAAGTGACGATAAAGTATTTCCTGAAAAAATGCGAAATATATCCCGTCGCATCAAACATCTATTTATTATGATAGATGAAATTACCGGAGATGAAGCAGGAGTAGAATTTTTAGAGGGAATTAGAAAAATGGTTAAAACTTATAAATTAACAAACCCAGAAAATGGTTTTAATACTAAAATCATCGTCGCAGATGCTTCTATTGTTGATAAAAATGTCATTTGTCAACATTTAGAAGATACTTCCCCCGAACCAAATAAGGTTTATTTTAGAAAAGCAGAATCAAACATTCAACCTCTATCTGTAGAAAGTTTCATATTTAAAGGTTCACCCGCTATCATTATTAATACTAACACCTATCCTGCAAAAAGTCTTACTATTAATTATCAAATAATTGTCGAATCTTGTCGTTTTACTGATAGAATTAAACTAAGAGATAAATCTGATTTAGAGAAAAAATCCCAGGAAGAAATTTTCAAAGATATTAAAATTATCTTCCAAAAATCCGATGTTGAACAATTTATAGTTTACATCCAAAATAAACCTAAATTATCAGAACTGATTGCTAAAATTCAGTCAGAGTTAGGAAGAGATAACTTTGTTAAAAATACTCACTTCCTAGAAATACACGCGAATATTTCAGAATTAGAAAAACAGGAAATTAAACAACATCAAGAAAACGTCAAAGTGGTTTTCATGACTGCTTCCGGGAGTCGCGGTTTATCCTTCCCCAAAGCGAAACATATCTTAGTCGAAATTCCGAAATTTGAAATTGAAAAAAACCTGATGGAAATAATTCAGGTTATTTACAGAGGTCGGGGAAATGATATGATAGATAATCAAGATAAATACCTCACATTTTATTTAGCTGAACGTTCAGTTTATTATCAAGATGATCCAGAATTATCTATCAAAGAAAATTGCTTGAGTTTATTAAATCTTCTGTTAATTCTCAAAGCATCTATAATGACAAGAATTCAAGGTTATGGTAATATTGGTAGGAAGAATTATCTACTTATACCCATCGGTGGAAAATCAGTTTTTGCTGCGGGAGAAACCTTTTCTAGTAAAATAGAAAATCTTATTACCCAACTAAAAAAAGAATATAACCGCAATAAAAGTCAAACTTCCTTAAAAGACGCATACACCAGACTAGAATTATTAATGGGTGAAGGTGATTTTTGGGTTGCTAAAAATACGGAAGAGAGTTATTTAAAGATTCGGGAAAATTTCAACAACACATTTTTAGAAGTCGCTAAAACCTTTGATAAATTATTAGATTTTACACCCTTGGAATTAGGTTATATTAGTGGAGGTTTATTAATTGTACCCAGTCAAAATATCCAAGAATCTTATCAAATGCGCTTTTTAGATATTCAAAAATATGCAAATACAGAATTATGGAATACTTTAAAAAGCATTAGTCGCAATCAAAATTACCCCGAAAGTCTCACCTCTGCGGTAAAAGATGCAATAGAATTAGTAGAAAAGTTAATCAATGCACCTGCAAAAACCCAGAATTATCTCCAAAAAAGTCAACATACAGATCAATATTACGCTTTACCATTATTTGCGTTTATTAGTGGGGAAGTGATGAAAGAATATTTTGCAAATAAACCAGAAGAACCGGAAGATCAACGTTTTAAAGATATCTTATCTATATATATTCGTTCTTTATATCCTGTAAGTAATATTTTACCCATAGGACATAATTATCAAGAATTTCCCTTTGTGGTATTTAGAAGTTATAGTTTGGAGGAAATTAGAAATAAATTGTTTACAGAAAAATATCTGTTAAATTCTCAGGAATTAAATGTTCTTAATTTAATTCTGTCTCAAACTTAAAATTAGTAATTAGATCCCCGACTTCTTTAAAAAGTCGGAGTTCTTATTTTATTAATCTTCTTGAAATCTCCCTAATAATTCCTCACGGGATAATTGCAAAAGTAAAGGTGTAAATTCTTCCCTAGATAGGGTAATGATTTTATCAATCACTTTCTCTAACTCAGCATCAACTTTACCAAAACGTACTTGTAAAATACTTTCGGCCATCCCACGACGTTCTCTTTTTTCTCCTTCTTCTCTTCCTTGATATCTACCTTGTTGGAGTCCTTGTTGGAGTCCTTGTTGCAGTCCTTGTTGGAGTCCTTGTTGCAGTCCTTCTCTTCGCGTTTCTTCTTTAATTTGTTCTAATAATTCCTGATACATTTGTGATAATTTCATAATCAACTCCTGATCATCTTGATCAATATCCTTTTCTTTTTGCTGTCTGGCTGATAACATGGCTATTAAGTCATGTACTAATTGTATAACATTTTCTAGCTGTGGGTTATTGTTAGCTAATGCTTCTAACTCTTCCACTGCTTTTCTCTGTACCCTACCCCTACCTAATACCCTTAAAAATAAGGTTTCTGGTGTACTGGGTAACTGGTGAATAACGATAATACCTGTCCTTGATACTTCGTCTAATAAATAAACTCCTTTACCCCATGTTTGATAATCTAAACTCAGATCAATACCTCTGAATATTTCCTCTGATGCAGTAGGTGTGAATATCCATAAAAATGGTAATTGGTTTTCACTAATGCGGGTATTATTGCGTTTTGCTTGTCTTTCTAAGTTTGCATGAATATCAAATAGTTTACCCTTACAACTTCTGATTTCACTTCTATCAACGGGGTTACGAAATGGTTCAAAAACTACGGAAGTTGCATGAATTCCCATTTTTCCCAATAGTCCTAATTTTTCGATGTTTTCAGGATTTGAAGATGGGGTAAATAATACGTCTATCTGTCTTTTTTCTGAGATAATATCTTGACTGACTTCTACTTTTCCGTAGGGTGTAAATATCTCTGTTAGATATTGTTTTGCAAACTGATCATGAATAAACCGAGTCATGGAATTTTAGATTTTGGATTTGGGATTTTAGATTGATTAAAGATTGATTATAAACAATTTGATTATAATTTAATTATCTCCATTCGTTAAATTCTTCGCACACACATCAACCAACTCACAAACATCACAACCAGGAGAACGTGCTTTACAAACTGCACGACCATGATATATTAAACGAATAGACCAATTTTCCCATTCTGGTTGGGGTAATAATTTCATTAAATCTTTTTCAATATTAATAGGTTCAGTATTTTTTGTTAACCCCAATCTTTGACTTAACCGCTTGACGTGAGTATCTACAGTCACCCCTGCATTAATACCATAAGCGTGCGCTAAAACCACATTTCCAGTTTTTCTCGCAACTCCGGGAAGTTTTAATAATTCTTCCATTTTATTGGGAACAACGGAGTTAAAATCATCAACAATCATCCGACAAGCAGCTTTGATATTTTTCGCTTTATTGCGATAAAAACCCGTAGAACGGACTAATTCTTCTAATTCAAAAATATCCGCATTTGCTAAACTTTCTGCATCAGGAAACCGACTAAATAAAGCTGGAGTAACTTTATTCACTCGTTCATCTGTGCATTGTGCAGAAAGAATTGTTGCTACTAATAATTGTACAGGAGTTTGATAATTTAAAGAACAAGTCGCATCAGGATAAAGACGATGGAGACGAGAGAGAATTTCTAAAGCGCGTTGCTTTTTTGATGATTTTGATAATTTTGATAATTTTTTAGTAGTCACGTCAATAATATTTGAATTTATTTTATTTGAAATTTAACTTATTTCTCGTTCCCATACAGAGTATGGGAATGAATTGTATAAGACTCTGCCTTTTTTGTCAAATAGAGGTAGAACCTCTAGATCACATTCCCAGTCTGAGACTGGGAACGAGATGATCACATTCCCAGTCTAAACTGGAATATACAAGCTAAAATTTGCTTACAATTTCTGGAATATTTGTTGCACAAATTCTAGTTGCAGAGTTTCTTTGAAAATTAAGAAAATACCTAATCCTAAAAGTAGGACTAAACCTGTTTGCATGACACCTTCTTGAATTTTTGCTGGTAAGGGTTTACCAAGTAAACCTTCAATCAAAAGAAAAGCTAATTGTCCACCATCTAAAGCAGGGAGAGGTAAAATATTGATGATGGCTAAATTAATACTAATTATTGCTGCAAAAGATAGCAAATTTGCACTATTATCTGCTGCTAATTTAGCACCAATTTTCACAATATTCACAGGTCCTGAAACCTGACTTGCTGTTTGTTGAAAATTAGTTATTAGCTGTCCAAATCCTTTGATTGTACCAATAAATAGCTGTTGAAATCTATCAGCAGCAACGCTGAAAATTTCTATGGGATTTTGGGGACGACGATAAACAGCTTCTCCATTTGGTCCTAGTTCAATTCCTACTAAACCTTTACCATCAGCACTTTCTGTAGGAGTTAATTTTAAAGCTATTTCTTGATTTTGACGCTGAATTTTCAGGTTAAGTTGTTGATTTGGATGGGTTTGAATTTCTTTAGTCAGCAATAAGGTAGAATCTTTACTAGCAGCTAATTCCTGACCATTGACGCTGATAACAATATCACCTGCGCGAATACCAGCTTGGTAAGCTATTGATTGTTCATTAACAGGTTTGACAAGTACACCAGGTTGATATTGAAATTCTTGGGGTATACCAACAATACCTATTTGCAAAGCGAGAACAAAATAAGCAAATATTAAGTTTGCTATCACACCGGCGCTAATAACGATCGCCCGATCTAAAATAGGACGATTCCGCAATAAGTTGGGATCATTGGGAGGAATTGCGCTATCTGGATCATCGTCGGGAAAACCAACAAACCCACCCAAGGGGAAAGCGCGAATGGTGTATTCTGTCTGTGATCCTTGGTACTTTAAGAGGGTGGGACCAAAACCCAAAGAAAAGCGGTTAGCGTAGATACCTTGAGAACGTGCGGCTATAAAATGTCCTAACTCGTGTACTAAGATCAAAATAGCCAAAACTGCGATCGCTGCTAAAACTGACATAGAGCAAATAAGTCAAAATATTTCGGATATATATTTCTATTGTAGTTTGGGAATGGACTCAGAAACAAAATCTGCTGTTATTTATTGTCAATTGCAAAGAAAAGCGCGAGTTATGGTAATTTTGCTAATTTCCAGGTTTTGAGCGAAACTTGTCTGATAGCGTAGCGCAAGCCATATCAGGATATCCATGATTTGAGGATTTACAGGATGATTCATTTATTTTTCATCCTCCCACATTGTATAATTTTCTTCAAAAACCTCCTCCCAAGTTAAAGCAGTAATTTCTGGCTTTTTCCCCATTTCATCCCTAGCATCTTGTTTAGCAGATGTAAAACACTTATCCCAAATAGACTCTAAAAACTCTCTATTAAGACTAGGCATTTCTTCCTGACTATCAGCAATTTCTCTCCTTGCTGAACGAATGGAAATTACCCAACTAGCACTGCGTTTTTCAGGTTGACATTTCCATTTAATTATATGTAACATCAATCGAGTTAATTGACTAATAACTGCCCTTTTTTCGGATCTTCCCATTGACTCTGCTAAACTCTCTAAAATCTGATCAACTTCTGCCATTTTTCCCTCCTTTAGCAATTCCTTTGCTTTTTCCACTGCTAAGTATGGTGATTGAAATACCAATTCATCCCATATTAATGTCATTTTAAAATTCCTCTCTTTTATCAATAGAAAGTTGATCTCTAGTATTCATAAAATCATCAGAAAATTGATCTAAGCTATCAATTAAACTTTGCCACGGGTTATCTTTACTAATCAGAACAATAGGACTAACAATATCACCTAATGTTTTACCTTTACCGGCAATGGAACTAGGAGGAATGCGACATTTTTTTCTTGGTAATTTATGTTTGATAAATTGAATAAAATCTAAAACTTCTTGTTGTTTATCTGCTGGTAATTCTCGCAAGTTTTCTAAAACTGCTTGTTCAATAGTCATAGTTTTACCTTTAGGATTATAATGTAATTATATTATAGATTATAACTTTTTGTCTGAATCAGGATGTGCAGGATGTTTTTTTATATTCATCTATATTTTCATAAATTGCATTTTGTCTGAATCAGGATGTCCAGGATTTGAGGATGTACAGGATATCTTCTTTGCGCGAAATAGATTTTTGTCAGAATCAGGACACCCTTCGGGAAGTCAAAAGTCAAAATTCAAAAAATTATTTCTTTTCAGAAGTTGCGCTAATTCAAATATTCCAGAATATTAATATCAAATATAATCCTGTTAATCCTTTCATCCTGGTTATCCTGATTCTGACAGTTAATTATACATTACTGAGTGCTTTAACCTGAGAAATAGCACGTTCAACATCTGGTAATTTTTGACCATGTTTTTCTGCTGTTTCTAACCATAAATCTCTGACAATGATCAATTCTTGTAATGTTTCTTCTAAAGTTTCTCCCTGTGCTAAACATCCTTTTAATGCTGGAATTTCAGCAACGAAACCGCCTTCTTCACAGGGATAAACAACTATGGGATAATTCATAATTATGCTCCTTCTATCAATTCTAATACTCGTTTAACATAAATTGATTTTACCCGATTATTATGTACGGGAATTACTAAAATTATATCATATTTGATAAAGATATGATGACTACCTGTAATTCTATCTAATACAAAATTATCTAATTCTAACAGTTTACGAATATCACTGAATTTGGCATTATTAGGACTATTTGTTAATTTTTCAATTAGTTTATCTTTTTTGACCATTTTCCGCGATTTGAGGATCTACAGGATGGTTTTTTAATATTCAGCTACATTTTCAGAAGTTGCGATAATTCAAATATCCCAGAATATCAAAATCAAATATAATCCTGTTAATCTTTTAATCCTGGTTATCCTGATTCTCACAAAAAACATACTACTCATAATGCGTCCACATTCGTAAAACTTTGATAGTATTTTCGCCTTCAATCACTTCATATACTAAACAATGTTGAATATTTATCCGTCGTGAATATGCACCTTCTAAATCTCCTACTAATTTTTCATAAGGTGGAGGATTTTGAAACGGATTAACCTGAATAATATCAAGTAAACTTTGCACTTTCTCTTTCAAATTACTTGCAGCCAATTTTTTAGCATCTTTCTGAGCTTGTTTAGTATAAACTAATTTCCAATTTACCAATCTAATTCACCATCACACTCTTCAATAGGTGTTGCTAATCCTTCTTTAATTGATTCTCTCATCCCTGGAATAGAAAGTAAATATAGAGTTTCTTGGATAGATTTCCAGTCACTTTCAGATAATAAAACTGCGTTGCTATTTTCTCCTGCAATCATAATAGGTTGATGGGATTGATTAACTGAATCAATTAAATCCTGTAGTTGCTGTTGTGCTTGATTGATTGAAATCATAATCTTTTTTGAGATTACATTATTATAATAAATAATAGCATACAATTGAATTGTCTGAATCAGGATTTCCAGGATTTGAGGATGTACAAGATGGTTTTTTAATATTCATCTGTATTTTCAGAAGTTGCGCTAATTTTAATATCCCAGAATATCAAAATCAAATATTATCCTGTTAATCCTTTAATCCTGGTTATCCTGATTCTGACAGTTAAATTTTAATAAAAAACGGTGCATTACATTTCATTAACGCACCCTAAAAAATCAGCGTAATTTTACCACTGTCTTCAAGGGAATAGAAATAATCTGTCTTCCACTGGTTGCTTGTTTTTTTCTTAAATCAGCACAAATAGTGGCTAAATCATAATTAAATGACTTAGCTTCTTCATCTCTGATTTTCCGAATTTCTGCCAAAACTTCATCATTCATAATAAATTAATCTTTGAGAGATACTTCAAAAGAAAGTTGAGAACGATAAAAACAAACATTAAATTCCATAAAAAAATTAACTTGTCCCAAAATTAAAGGAACATTAGTTGCTTGAGTCCAAGCAAATACTAATTTTACAGGTTCAAAATCTGCTACTTTAGCTGATACAACCAGTACACGCGCTTCAAATTGAGCAAGATTACCTGTCAATTGTAAAGAGGTTGTTAAATCTTCCCAATTTGCACCAATATCTAATCCTAATTGATAAGGTAAAACATTAATAGTTGCTCCCGTATCCAGTAAACCAGTAGTCTGTAATTCTTGTCCACGATAAGTTAAAATAATTGGTAGATATGGTCTAAAACCTGCTTCTCCCAAGGAAGGATCATAAGTAGTAAATGAGTATTTATGTGTATTATTCATGATTGCTATTTTCTGCTTCTAACACTTTTAACATTATATTTGCAGCTTCAAAAGCATCATAAGGAGAGGAGACAGGATAAGACATTCCTGGTTTAATTAATTCTGATTCTTCTTGTACTAATTGAGAGGCTAAATATTGGATAATTTGTAATTTTTCAGCCCGACTTAATTTATTTAATAATGGCATTAATTCTAGCATGGTTTGATGATTGCTATAGTTAGTAGTTGATATTATATCATTTTATTAATGGTAATGGGAATTTGTCTGAATCAGGTGGTTATCGAGTTTCGACTACGCTCAACTACCGCGACCTGTACTGAGCGACTTGTACTGAGCGCAGTCGAAGTAAGTCGAAGTAAGTCGAGATAATGTCCAGGATTTGAGGATTTACAGGATGGTTTTTTAATATTCATCTACATTTTCAGAAATTACGCTAATTCAAATATTCCAAAATATCAAAATCAAAAATATAATCCTGTTAATCCTTTAATCCTGGTTATCCTGGTTATCCTGATTCTGACAGTGCAATATATTATAAAAATAATAAAAAATGGTGCATTAAATAAAGTTGATTAACGCACCCTAAGAGCAGTATTATTTAAAAGGAATATATTCAACGACATTCATCCATTCATCAATCTCTGAAGCTTTAGCAATAAATTCTAAATCTTGCACAAATTGACCAATTGTACCACCTAGTTGATGTCCAAAAATTAATCCTGAAAACTGTTTTCCTTCTTTTTGCCAAGTTTCCGCTAAAACTCGAAAACGGATATCTTGAGTAAATAGAACTCGTTTAATTTCTGTCACTCTTTCTAATAATTTATCATCAGGAAGTTCTTGGGTTTCATCATCAAAAGCAGTTAATACATCCACACCCCGACGACGCAATTGTGATGTAATAGATTGAGGTACATGAACATCCATATATAATAAAGCAATGGTCATTTACAACAGTCCTTTTGCTTTCATTCTGTTGTAAAATGGAGATGATACTAATTCATTTTTGCTTTGTTGTACTTGTTCCCATTCTTCTTTAATTTCTTGGTCAATTTCTTCTTGGTGGTCAAAGTAATAACCCATAGTAGCATGAGCTTCAGCTTGAGTTAAATAAGGATGTTGACGACACATTTCTTCTACTGACCAACCATAAGCAAGATAATCCATCACAATTTGCGTTACTCTAATTCTGGGAAAACGCTTTAATCTTGCTGGTTGATTTTCGGTTTTTTCAATATGCGGGTAATTCAGGGTTAACATATTTTTTTATATAGCTAAGTTGCTTGAATCACTATATTTTAGTATATCATTTTTTTGTCTGAATCAGGACACCCTTCGGGATATTCTGTGAATATCAATATCAAATATTATCCTGTTAATCCTTTAATCCTGGTTATCCTGATTCAGACAGTTAAATTTTAATAAAAAACGGTGCGTTACATTTCATTAACGCACCCTACGAGATAAGCTATCTGGACACAGCAAGCTATCGCACTAATCAACCAAAACAAACCAATTCTCAATCACAATATCCTCAAAATCTTGAAAATCTGTCACATTATTTGTTACTAAAATCAAGTTATTGGAAAATGCAATACTCGCAATCTGTCCATCAATAAAAGCGGGTGTTTTACCAATTTTGGATAATCTAGCTCTTTCCTGTGCGTGCCATTTTGCAGCATTTATATCATAATCAAACACTGGTATTTTAGCAGGTATTTCCTCGATATAATCTTCTAAAAAACGTCTTTTTCCAGAGTCAGTCGGTAAACGTAAACACCCAAATAATAATTCATGAATAACTACTGAAGCTGTAGCTACTTCATCTTGATACAGATTCATTTTATCAACTACTAATTTATTTGGGATTTTTTTGTTAATTTCCGAAATAATATTAGTATCTAAAAGAAAACGAAAACTCACAGTTCTACCTCTCGTCCTGGACTGCGATCTCTAAGACTTGTAAAATCCTCATCTGTAAATTCTATACCCTCTCTTTCCATCCGTTCTCGAAATCGCAAGGTCATTTCCCAGAAATTTTCACCGTCAGAATTAAAAGTAGGTTTTTCTGCTGGTAATTTATGTTTGAGAAATTGAATAAAATCTAAAACTTCTTGTTGTTTATCTGCTGGTAATTCTCGCAAGTTTTCTAAAACTGCTTGTTCAATAGTCATAGTGTTACCTCTAGGATTATAATGTAATTATATTATATTATATTATATTATATTATAGTATAGATTGTCACTTTTTGTCTGAATCAGGATGTCGAGGATTTGAGGATTTACAGGATGGTTTTTTAATATTCATCTACATTTTCAGAAGTTGCGCTAATTTTAATATCCCAGAATATCAATATCAAATATAATCCTGTTAGTCCATTAATCCTGGATATCCTGATTCTGACAGTGGATTTTAACGTAATATTCTAACTTCAACTCCCACATTAATATTACTCCATAAACGATCAGTAGTTAAAACAGGTTGATTGAGAATAATACCTAATGCTAAACAAGCCCTATCACCAAATGAAAGCCCAATTGATTTAGTAAGTGAGCGTAAAATTCCCGCTTTTAATGCTTGTTCTTCATTAAAATCAATTACTTTCAGATTCAGATTATTTATAATTAAAATAATATCATTTTCTGGTATTCCTGCATCTGCTAATTTAGCGATTACCTCAGATAAATTAACCGTACTAATTGCAGCTTTATCAATAAATTTTAATACTTCTTCGCTTCCAGGTTCTTCATTGAGTAAAGCTAAAATTGCGGAAGCATCTAAAACAACTTCACTCATTTAAAGTTTCCTCTCTCCGTTCCTGAATTAATTCTTCAGATAGTTTTCTAGTAGGTGGAATATACTTTCTAAAAATAGCTTGGGCATTTTTTACAGAATCATGTAAATTATCACTTATTGGTTTATCTTCTAGTACAATAACTGCTTTATATTCTCCCTTTGGGATATCTACAGGAGAATTAACTAACAATTTTCCGTCACGGGTTATAGTTACTGTTACACCTAATGTAATCATAGTCAACTCCATTGGTTAATTAGTTTATTAATTATATCAGAAAATGTGCATTTTGTCTGAATCAGGTGGTTATCGAGCGACCTGTACTGAGCGCAGTCGAAGTAAGTCGAGATAATGTCCAGGATTTGAGGATTTACACGATGTTTTTTAATATTCATCTACATTTTCAGAAATTACGCTAATTCAAATATTCCAAAATATCAAAATCAAAAATATAATCCTGTTAATCCTTTAATCCTGGTTATCCTGATTCTGACAGTTAAATTTTAATAAAAAACGGTGCATTAAATAAAGTTGATTAACGCACCCTATGAGATTAGCTTTAATTCTGGATATCCTGATTCGCACATTTATACACTACTTAGAGCTTTAACCTTCGCAATTTCATTTTCAACATCTGGATAATTGTTGGCCATATATTTCGGCTGTTTATAACCCAAATAGAAAATATTAAGTTTACCAGGGGAGAATTTCATCAAAAATGATACCTCTAAATTCATCACCCAAGATGGCAAGTAGTTTATTTAAGCTAGTTTGTTTCACATGGACTAAAACTTGTGAGCTATCTTGAAAATCATCTCTAATTTTAAATTTTTGCTCTGATATATTTTCTTCTTCTGGCTGTCCTTTCAAAATATTACAGTGTACTAAAGACAAGCACAAATTATTGAGTTTATTACTTTCAATATCAGGAAGTTCCTGACTTAGAATATCTAATATTTCAGATATATTCATTAATATCTCACGCCGCAATATTAAGCTATCAACAACTCTTTCTAAACTGTATTTATCTTCAATTGTAATTCTTGGTTTACCGCTGGCTAATAAATTCTGGTAGCGTTCCGGTGTATGTAAATTTTCACTCAATATATCTGGAAGTACATTAACTCCACTGGGAAGAGAAGTTCTAAAAACAAGCAATGTATTAGATGGTGGAAGATTTCCAACACATGATTCTGTATTTGTACAAACAAATTGTAATAGTTCAGCAAATCTACTAAAACCAACCATTTCTGGTTTAAATCCTGGTATTGCATATTTGAATGCTTCTCTTATGGTTGAAAGGGGAATGCCATTTCGATTCATTTGTTTACGAGCTTCAGAGTCTTGACAAAACCAATTGATAATTGTTTGACTATGAAATAAAATACTATTTTTATCTACTTGATAAATTGGCTCAATCTTATTTGCCATACGTACAACAAATGGATGAGTTATACCAATTCCTAACCCCTTATCATTAATAAACGCTGTATTTTTTGATTCAGTGCTAATATCCTCCAAAGAATCTTCTTCTGGTGCTTCCAGTTTTATAAAGTGATCGCAAACTGATTTTAAAATATCATTGGCTGCATTTTCATAAGCACAACCAATAACTTGTTTGCCATACTCATGTAATTTTTTTGCCAGGGAAGCAAAACCTCCATCTCCTGACACAATAACATATACTTCAATGTGAGGACGACTAATAGTGATATCCATTGCATCAACAGCTAATTGAATATCAGCAGCGTTTTTTTTGTGATAACGTGCAAACCCAAAAATTTGAATTGGATCTATACCTAACTCATTAATCTCACCTTTGAGAAGACTTAATCTAGGATCACTCCAATTAGCATAAGCTCGCTGCAACGAAATCCTCTCAACCATATCTAAATCTAAAATCTGGCGATATATCTGTTTTAATGATAATTCTTTGATAAAATCTTTTGAAAAACTATAGCCTTTAGTAAGATTTTCAATATCATAAAGTATAGCAGTGTTAAATCTTGACATAAGATTTCATTCTCCTTACCGTGATGTTATAATACTCTTAATTAAGAGTGAGTATATGACCATTTCACGTATTTTGCTTTGACTTGTAATATATTTTATTATAAAATCTCTATTGTTTACATAAATTTACGTAGAGACGCACCCCAAAAACGCCTCTACAAAAACCCTAAACTACAAAACCTCCCTACCCAAATAAACCTGCAAAACCTCCGGTACTTTAATCGTCCCATCAGCTTGCTGATAATTCTCCAAAATCGCCGCCATCGTCCTTCCCACAGCTAAACCAGAACCATTTAAAGTATGTACAAACTGCGTCCCCTTCTTCCCCGCTTCCTTAAACCGAATATCCGCCCTTCTCGCTTGAAAATCAACACAATTAGAACAACTAGAAATCTCTCGATACTTCCCAGAAGATGGCAACCAAACCTCTAAATCATAGGTCTTTGTTGCCCCAAAACCTAAATCACCAGTACATAAATTAATCACTCGATAAGGCAATTTTAAACCCTGTAAAATTGACTCTGCACTAGCAACTAACTTCTCCAATTCCTCAAAAGAATCTTCCGGTTTTACTAACTTCACCAACTCCACTTTATTGAATTGATGCAACCGAATTAAACCCCGCATATCCCGTCCATAACTTCCCGCTTCCCGACGAAAACAAGGAGTATAAGCACAGTGATAAATCGGTAATTCTTCCGCGTTTAAAATTTCCCCACGATAAAAATTAGTAACGGGAACTTCCGCAGTAGGAATTAACCACAATTCATCATCTGCACATTTAAAACTTTCCTCTGCAAACTTCGGTAATTGTCCAGTTCCCGTTAAAGAATCAGTATTAACTAACAACGGTGGACTAACTTCAATATACCCATTTTCAATATGCTTAGAAAGCATAAATTGAATTAACGCCCTTTCTAAAGCAGCACCCGCACCTATCAAACTCACAAACCGACTTTGGGCAATTTTTACCGCCCTTTCAAAATTCAAAATACCCAATTTTTCCCCAATTTCCCAATGAGGTAAAATATTCTGATTTTCCGGTTTATATTCATCTCCCCATCTTCTCACTTCTGGGTTATCATCTTCACTTGCACCGATGGGAGTAGAATCACTAGGAAGGTTAGGAAGTGCTAAAAGTAAATCTTGAATTTGCGCTTTTAACTCTTTTTCCTGGGGTTCTAATTCGCTTAATGTGATTTTAATATTATTCCCCTCTTCTTTTAACGCAAGAATTTCCTCACTTTGTGGACTAACACCAGATTTTACCTTTTGTCCTACCAGTTTACCAATTTCATTACTCCGCGCTTGTAAATCGTTGCGTTTTCCTTCCAGTTCCCGTTGTTTTTGACTTAAATCTAATATAGGCTGAATGTCATATTTACCACTACGAGTATTCAGCTTTTCTTGTACGAGTTGGGGGTTTTCTCTAATTTGTTTAATATCCAGCATTGGTGAATTTTGTGAGTTTTTGTCAATTATACTCGATTGAGGTGATTATTCGTAGGGGTTTAGCAATGCTAAACCATTTCTTGCATCATCAATCATATCTATTATTAACACCAGTTTTATACAATAACCACACAAAATCATCAGATTAATCAAAATCCCTTTTTCATCCGCGTTTATCTGCGTTCATCTGCGTTCAAATCTCAATATAGAATGTAGGTTGGGTTGAGGAACGAAACCCAACATTTAGAGGAACGAAACCCAAAATTAATAAGATATTGATAAGATTTTGTTGGGTTGCGCTATCACTTAACCCAACCTACAAAATATGATAAACTAAAATCAAAATCAAAAGGTTTTCAGCAATGATGACATCTGAACCAGTAATTTTAAATATCAAAAATGTCGGTTTAAGTGATGAACAATTTTTTAATCTCTGTCAAATTAATGAAGATTGGAAACTGGAAGAAACAGCTAAAGGAAAGTTAATTAGGGTTTGCTGAATAAACCTAAAACCTTGATATATCAAAGGTTAGAGGCTGATAAACACAGAAATTAGTGCAAGGGTTTTGAAGGGTATACCGGAAAAAGT
>NZ_JACJPT010000053.1:0-33514 GCF_014696195.1 Sphaerospermopsis sp. FACHB-1094
TCATAAGTTTTTATCCAACCAATTACGGGTACTTTTACCTTTCTGTAGTCAATTTTTATGACACCATCTAAGGTAAAAGAATCATGTTTACCCTTTTTCTTAAACTTAGGAAACCCTTTACTTTTTTTGAAGAAAGATTTAAAAGCATCTGACAAATATCTTAATGCGTATTGAGGGGCGCATTTAGACACTTCATAATACCAAGGATGGGTAGATTTAATGGCTGCTACTAACCATTTGTGTAAATCTATGGCTGTGGGAAATTTGATTTTTTCTTCAGGATTAAGTTTATTATGTAATAATACCTGTTGACAAAGTGCTAACCCTTGATTCCAAGCGTGTCTGGCTACTCCTGCGTGTTGCGCCAGTAGTAGTCGTTGTTGCTTGTTAACTTTGAGTTGGGTTTTGAATCCTAGTAGCATACAGTGATTTTACTGTAATTCTGTCACAAAGCAAAAGATGACAGGAAATTTTCAGTAAATGTGAGTATTTGTTAGTATTGGTTAAGAAAACAGTAACTAGCTACTAACCCTTGCCTAAAGGACGGTTAAGTTTTGGAGCGTGGCGTAAAAACTTAACCTCAAGGGTTTTCAGCCTTTGTTCTTATAAAAGAAGTCGGGGATCTTAATTTTTTTTGATTTTTATTAATTTTTAATGGTGATAACTACTTCTCTAATTCTCCCGTGATGGGGGAGAAATAGAGGAGAATGTTATTTTGTAGAAACAGGTGTATAAGGTGGCTAGGTATGCAGATAAATGTAACAATTTCACCAGAGAATGATCAGGCCTTAACTTCAACATTACCGTTGCGGATAGCCCAAGCTAATTCTAACATTTGAGTCCAGCGTTTTTGTAGCTGTTTGGGAGTGCATTGTACAGCCTTAGCGATCGCCTGATCACTTTCCTTCGCAGTTTTTAAGTTAAAAATTTGCTGTTGTTGTTCAGTCAATTGATTCCAGAACACTTCCCATTGTTGAGAAGACAAACCCAACTTATGTTCTAAACCAGCACCCAACCATTGATGTACTAATTGCCAATGATGCTGTTTAGCAAACTTCTCAACATGATATTTAAATCTTTGTTGCAAATAATCACGCTGACGACTGGTTAAACCTAAAATTTGGTCAATTTCTGGTGCAGACAAATCTTGAAGTTTCAAAGACAAATAATTCATACAGTCAGATTGACCTTGAGACTCCAGATATTTCATCAACTCAGTAATTACGCGATCGCGTTCTGACTCCTCAGAAGGATCAAAACTAGGTTTAGCAACCATCTGGGATCTAATCTGCTGCACTGCTAAATTACGTTGATAAGATTCCGCTTCTTCAGTTTTAGCAGAATCAACCGCCATTTCAATATCAACAGTCGTTTCCTGGGGTTGACGACGAGCAAAACCTTGAGCGCGTAACACGATCAACTGTTGATTCGCACCACCAGGTAAATTAATTCGACGTTTGGCATACTGCTCCGTAAACGCCATATACTCAGCTAATTGTAACTGAGTCCGGGGAGTATAATCTTCAGCTAATTCATTTTCCCGACGAAAAGCTTTAATCGCTTCGATATAAAAAGCTTGGAGAAAATCCTCAATCAGATTATAACGAGCTTCAAAACCCAATTCTGAGCCAGCAAGAGTAACGTGGCGATAAACAATAGCACCTAAACTACTATGTAACTCTACCCTTCCTTGTCGTGAACCCAACTGATAGTAACGCAGGCACTTTTGTAAACGATGTCTTGCTAAAGTAATCTGCCAAGACCTAACTTGCCCAGAAGTTTGAATGCGGGAACTTTTATCACATATCCGTTCTACTTCTTTAGTGATGCGTTTGGCTACAGCTTGGACACATCCAGATGAAGCCTTGACTTGAGACTGCATTTCCTGACAAAGAAGCTGTACTAAAGTCTCAGAATTAGTAACTGATAAATCTTCATTTGAAACATCACTATCAAAAGCAGGTGTAGAATTTGGCAGATTGACGAGGTTAGCTTTCATGACTTTTCCTGGAGTTGGTATTGCACCTTAACTAAAACGCAGACACAGTTCTTAAGTCCAGTCATCATCAGAGAATCTTGGTGACATACATCTATCAAGACTCCCCGCAAACACTGTTGACATATAAGACTGTAGGAAATTTCAGAAGTTAAGGGGCCTGTCAAGTGTGTCGCTTTTTTGATCAGCAACCAGATTAAAGGTGAGATATCGGTATGGAGAAGACGCTAAAAATGATTCAAACCCTAGCAATGCTAAGATTTGCCACCATCTCATTTTCCCTGATCCCAGCGTTTTTTGGTATGACAATTTCAAAATTGGAGTATATTTATCACAAATTACGAAACAGAGGGTTGAATCTGTAAAGCTGAATTATTATACCCAAACTGCTGCGGCTTCCCAACCTAAACCCCTCCGTGTAATTATTGGTTCTTCATCCGTCAAGTCTAAAATGGTAGACACTTGATTCGTAGGTTCTTCACCTGTATCAATAATGATGTCCACCAAGTTATCTAAACGGTCAAATAGCTCTACCCTTGACAGAATAGATTCAGAATCTACTCCTAATATTTCATCATCTGTGTCATTGTGTGGTAAATGTGCCGAAGTGGAAATAATCGGATTTCCTAACGCTTCCAGCAATGCCAAACATACCCTATGATCTGGCACGCGGATTCCTGTTGTTTTTCGCTTAGGACTTTGCACCAGTCGCGGTACTAACTTGGTAGCAGGTAGCAAAAAAGTGTAAGGACCTGGTATCAGACGCTTCATAATCCGATAGGCTGTATCACTTACGAAGGCATAAGTAGACACATTAGAAAGTGAAGGACATAAAAAAGTCAGTGGTTTATCATTGGCTAACTGCTTAATTTGTCTCACTCTTTCCACCGCCGACTTAGCATTCAAATCACAACCAATGGCATAGACTGTATCAGTAGGGTAGAGCATGATAGCGCCACTAGAAAGCGCCAACTTTATATCCTCTATACGGCGGTTTTGAGGGTTATCAGGATGAATTTCAAAAATCTTGGCCATGACTGGGGATTAGGGACTGGTGACTGGTGACTGGTGACTGGTGATTGGGTAGAATTAACTAATGACTAATGACTAATGACTAATGACTAATGATTAATGACTAATGACTAATTTATGCTTAAAATTGTTTATTTTCAATGTCCCACTGGAATATCTGGTGATATGTGTCTGGGTGCTTTGGTAAGTCTGGGTGTTCCCGTAGAGTATCTGATAGAAAAACTCAATGGTTTAGGAATTGAGCAGGAATACCAGTTACGGTCAGAACTTGTCCACAGACAAACACAACAAGCAACTAAGGTTCATGTAGACCTAGTACATCACCATCACCATCACCATCATCATGAACACTCTCATCATCATGGCCGTCACCTGCCAGAAATAGAAGAGATGATTGTCAAAGCCAATCTACCATCACGGGCAACAGCTTGGAGTTTAGCCGTTTTCCGCCAGTTAGCAGTGGCAGAAGGGGCAGTTCATGGCATTGAACCGGAAAAAGTTCATTTCCATGAAGTTGGTGCTGTAGACGCGATTGTGGACATTGTGGGGACTTGCGTGGGTTTAGATTGGCTAGGTATCAATACAAATAAAGAAGGATTACCTTTAATATACTGTTCACCGTTTCCCACTGGTGGGGGAACTGTTCGTGCGGCACATGGACAAATGCCAGTACCAGTACCCGCAGTTTTGAAGTTGTGGGAAATGCGGAGTTGTCCAGTTTATAGCAACGGCATTGATAAAGAACTGGTGACACCCACAGGGGCAGCGATCGCCACTACTTTAGCTAGAAGTTTTGGTTCACCACCACCAATGATCCTCAAACAAGTAGGATTGGGTGCAGGTTCTCTTGATTTACCCATCCCTAATATACTACGGCTGTGGATTGGTGAAAGTTCAAATCTTCAAACCACTGTTACAGATGTTGCTAATACTCATCACCATTCAGAACATCATGCAGAGCATCATGCAGAGCATCATTCAGAATCACATTTAGAACCTATTTCAGTTTTAGAAACCCAAATTGATGATTTAAATCCCCAAGCGATCGGTTATATTTTTGATGCTTTATTTGCGGCTGGTGCGGTGGATGTCTTTACTCAAAGTATAGGGATGAAAAAATCACGTCCAGGACTTTTATTAACCGTGATTTGTCATCCAGAAAATTTAGCCATTTGTGAAGAAATTTTATTTCGTGAAACTACAACTTTAGGGATTCGTCGCACAACTCAACAACGCCGTATTTTACAACGAGAAATACAACAAGTAGAAACCCCCTATGGTAAAGTCGCTGTCAAAGTTGCCTGGAAAGGAGAAGCAACAGCAAAAGTCATTACCAATGTGCAGCCAGAATATGAAGATTGTGCAGACTTAGCACGAAAACATAATATTCCTTGGCGGGAAATTCAACGTTTGGCTTTACATAATTGGTATAGTCACAATTAACAACATCACACAAAATCAAAAATGTCAGAAGTCAGGAGTCAACAGTAAAACCCTATTGTAGTAAGACTTTGATGATCCATTGATGTCTTAACTACTCTGTGTAAGGCTATAGGTACAATATCTAATTATTCTTCTGTAACTCCTGACTCCTGTATTCTTCTTAATATCAATGCGCTTCTTGTAAAGTCCTGTTTATTGCTTCTCCTGTATCTTCTGCTCGACGTTGAATATTTCTACCGATGTCTTCAGTTCCACGTTGTACATTTTTAGTTAAGTCTTTGACTCCTCTTTCCACATTTTCCTGAAGATTTTCCATTCCTCTTTGAGTACCCTTGGTTACTCCTTCTCGCAATTCTTCCGCTGAACTTCCCACATCTTCACCTAAGTTTTTCACCCGTTCACCAAAAGGTGTTCCTTCTCGATAATTACGAATATATTGATCAGTGCTATCAATTCCCTTGCGTTCAATATTTCTCTGAGCATTTTCTATGAGTTGATCTGCTCTATATCTGGCTGCTTTTTCAGCTTCTCTTGCTCTGGGATCTACATCACTAAAGTTGTTCATTCCTCCTTGATATTTGGAAATAGGATAATCTTTTGTCGGATCATATCTTTTTGCATTTGGTGGTTGTGCCGCTGGTTGTGGTGGTTGTCCCGCTATATTAGGACGATTACAAGCTTGTGCTAAACATAGGAATGTTAACGCCAAAAATATGCTTAAAATTTTCAATGGTCGCAGATTTTGTAACCAATTAGTTAGCCTTTTCATCTTATCCTCCTTGTATTTTTTCGACTGCATAAAAGCATAAAAGCTGAATCACAAAAGTCTATTTACTTACTGCGGGATTTTTCTGTAATTCAGGTCTATTGCTTGCTTTATCTGCTTTTTATTTTAAAAATCCTGAAGCTTTTTCTACTGACTATTACTGATTACTGATTACTGATTGCTGTGCTGAATACTTACATAGTTTGAGTTTGATTTATTTAGGTTTGATTTATTTACATGGAAAACCTGATATTATTCTAAGGATTTTTAAATCAACTCTACCTCTAGCTTAGGTGACATTTTAGTGGTGATTAATTTTTGATTTTATCTAACTATAGGGAGATATTATTTAATATAATGATCTTGCTCCATTTAATGCTTAAATTCTACAAATAATGAAAAAAGTTGTGAAAAACGCTTTACGCTGGTTCATTTTCGGGGGAACGCTATTTTTTTTAGGGAAAGCTTTAAAGGATAATTGGCTAGAAGTGAGTTCTATCCGTATAGATGCGGCCGGATGGGCAATTTTAACAATTGCTACTGGTGTAACTTTACTGGCACATACTTGGGCTGGTTGGATCTGGACTTGGATATTAAAAGAGTTTAATCAATCTGTTTCAACTTTTGAATTTATTCAAGTTTATTTAAAAACGAATATTGCTAAGTATTTACCTGGCAATGTTTGGCATTATTACGGGCGTATCTTGGCAGCTAAAAATGCTAATATTTCTACTGTTACTGCAACTTTAAGCGTTTTATTAGAACCTTTACTCATGGCTACTGCGGCTTTAATGACTGTTGTTTTGTTTGGTAGTCAATTGGCAGTTAATAACACTAATATTTGGGTACAAATTTTGCAATTTCTCAGTTTAGTTGTACTGCTGGGTGCTGTTCATCCTTTGGTTTTAAATCCCATAATTCGCTTTTTATATCGGTTAAAAAATCAAAAAAATCAAAATTCTACATCAGAAAACCAGTCTATTAATGGTTTAGGTCTGGAATGCTATCCTCTGCTTCCTTTGTTGGGTGAATTGATTTTTTTAGGATTACGGGGAACTGGGTTTGTTTTAACTATGTATGCTTTATTTTCTGTAAAATTAAGCCAAATTCCTTTATTATTCGGGGCTTTTAGTTTTGCTTGGGTTTTGGGTTTGGTTGTTCCCGGTGCGCCTGGTGGTTTGGGGGTGTTTGAAGCTACAGCGATCGCTCTTTTACAACATCGTTTTCCCGCTGCTTTGGTAATTAGTGCGATCGCTCTCTATCGTCTCATTAGCATTTTGGCTGAAACCGCTGGTGCTGCTTTAGCTTCCCTGGATGAACGTTTTTCCAGTTAGGTGATTGGTGATTGGGAAACAAGGGAACAGAAAATTATAATAAAAGTATTACCAATTACCAATTACCAAAAAAATGATCGCTGCTAAAGACAAAACCCCCCACCTCACCCCAGAAGAGTACCTGACCTGGGAACTCACCCAACTGGAAAAACACGAATATATCAATGGCCAAGTTTACGCTATGAGTGGCGGTAGCGTTAATCATAGCCGCATTGCCATTAGATTTACGACTATGTTTGATACCCATTTAGACGCTAGTAGTTGCATAACAGGTAACTCAGACCTCAAAGTTAATATCTTAGGTACTACTAACTACACCTACCCAGATGCCAGCGTCACCTGCGACGAACGGGACA
Organism: Sphaerospermopsis sp. FACHB-1094; assembly: GCF_014696195.1. Classification (NCBI taxonomy): domain Bacteria; kingdom Bacillati; phylum Cyanobacteriota; class Cyanophyceae; order Nostocales; family Aphanizomenonaceae; genus Sphaerospermopsis; species Sphaerospermopsis sp. FACHB-1094. Next base: position 6,928 of record NZ_JACJPT010000053.1, read on the forward strand.
AAACCAATATGCAATATATTACCTACCCCTGCTTAATAGTTGAAGTTCTTTCCAAAAGTACCGAAGCTTATGACAGAGGTGGTAAATTTAGAATGTATCAAAATAACCCAGCTTTAATAGATTATCTTCTAGTCAGTTCCACCAGCCTAGAAATTGACCTTTATCATAAAAACGAGGCTGGAGACTGGTTAATTATTAACTACAAACCAGGTGACACCATCCAACTTAAAAGCATTAATCTTAACTTTCCCCTTGAACAAATCTATCGCGGTTTAAATCTTGAACCAGAGAATGGGGAATAATGCTTTTATTCTATACTCTTACTCTTTATTTATAAAAAGTGGGAGTGGGGGGACTTGAACCCCCACGACCGTTTAAGGTCAACGGATTTTCATTCTCTCGCAGCTTTCGCTACTTCCTTACAGGTTTTGAGAATTGGACTCTCCCTTTACCCTCGTCTTAACGTTAGGGTAGCTCCCGTCGAGTCTCTGCACCTTCCCGGAATTTTAACTTTGAAATTTGAGTTTTGGATTTAACCCCAAAATCAATTCTCAACTCTAAAGGTTCTGGGCTTGGCTCAGGATTGCCATATCTGTTCACTTAGATTACAGATTTAGGTTTCCCTGAATTTGAGAGCTTCCACTTGAAAGATTTCTCTATCAAGGCTCAGTTTTCTAAGTCCGTAGCGTCTACCATTCCGCCACACTCCCAAAGGGTTTTTTGTTTAGGGTTTTTTGTTTTTGTATCTCAAAACACCCTTGGTAATCCTACCATTAACTGCGTTTTTTGTGCAAGTAGTTTGAAAAAAATTTTTTAACTTTTTTTTAAGTTGGATTTTTCACAAGCTACGGTGTTTGATGCACTCGCATTTAACAGGCGATTTTTATTATAACACAATTTTACCTGGTTTTTATAATTTTGCCAAGTATTTGGCAATTTTTTTTTCATTGTCAGCTACAACTCTTGAAAATAGGCAGGTTCAGGGGAGATAGGGAGATAGGGCAGGTAGGGGAAGAAAGGGAAGTTAATAACCCAGTCACCAGTCCCCAATCACCAGTCCCCAATCACCAATACTTCCCTTAGTTGACAGGTTGGGCATATCATGGGTAGTAGATGCACCAAATGGTATTCTCAAATCTAAACAAAGAATTATGGTTGTAGCACTACTGTATTTAGCTTTAGCGGGAGCTTATCTTCTGGTAGTACCAATGATTGTGATGTTTTATCTCAAGCTGCGTTGGTATTCTGCCAGTTCTGTAGAACGTGGATTCATGTACTTTTTGGTGTTTTTCTTCTTTCCGGGTCTGTTGCTGCTCTCCCCAATTGCCAATGTTCGACCCCGGCGCAGACAAATTGTTTAATTTGTTCACTTAGTATATTGGTAGGTCATAACTCTCATGCGACGTATTGATGCAATCGGTATTACTTTGGGCGTTTTTTTGGCTGGTGGACTGGCTTATGTAGGATTACAGTTAGTCGGTTTAGATGTCCAAGACGCTGGAATTTGGAGTCAAGCTTTACTGGTTGTGGGTTTGATAGGTTGGTTAGCCACATATCTTTTCCGTGCAGGGAGTAAAAAAATGACCTACCATCAACAACGGGAAGAGTATGAAAAAGCGTTCTTAGAAAAGCGACTAGATGAACTCTCTCCCGAAGAATTGGCGAAATTACAAGCTGAAATTGAATCAGGTGATTAGTGACTGGGGATTGGGGACTGGGGACTGGTGACTGGGGACTGGTGACTGGGGACTGGGGACTGGGGACTGGGTAAGATGAATAACCCAATTACCAATTACCAATTACCAATTACCAATTACCAATTACCAATTACCAATTACCAATTACCAATTACCAATTACCAACTACCTGATAACTGACCACTGACCACTGACCACTAACAAATGACTGCAATTTCTCGTTGTTTTGAAACTTTAAGACGGAATCACGAGTGCGCTCTGATTCCGTTTATTACTGCTGGTGATCCTGATTTAGAAACTACTGCTCAGGCTTTAAAAGTTTTAGATCGTTCTGGTGCGGATATTATTGAACTGGGTGTTCCTTATTCTGATCCACTGGCAGATGGTCCGGTGATTCAAGCTGCTGCTACCCGCGCTTTACAAAAGGGTACTACTTTGGATCAGGTACTGGAAATGTTGCAAGCTACTACTCCCAGTTTGCAAGCGCCAATTATTTTATTCACTTATTACAATCCAATTTTACACCGAGGAATTGATAAGTTTCTGGGGCAAATTAAGGCTGCTGGTGTGGCAGGTTTGGTAGTTCCTGATTTGCCTTTAGAAGAGGCAGCAGGGCTACTGAAACCAGCGAGTGAGGTGGATCTTGATTTAACACTGTTGGTAGCTCCTACCAGTTCTGCTGAGAGAATTGAAGCGATCGCCAAAGCATCCCAAGGTTTTATCTATTTGGTAAGTGTTACCGGGGTAACGGGAATGCGATCACAAATGGAAAGTCGTGTTTCTGACTTACTCACACAAATTCGCAGTTTTACAGATAAACCCATTGGTGTTGGTTTTGGAATTTCCGATCCTGAACAAGCGCGGCAAGTGCGAGAATGGGGAGCGGATGCAGCCATTGTTGGTAGTGCGGTGGTGAAGCGTTTAGCAGAAGGAACACCAGAACAAGGACTCTCGGCGATCGCTCAATTTTGCCAAACTCTCAAGCAAACAATCACAACTCCCTCTTGATGATTTGGGAAAAGTAGATTAAAAAAGATAACAGCGTAGTTTTTTTATCATTCCCTGGTGGACAATTTGACTGATATAGTCTTGAATATTAACAATACATACCAGGCTGAAAAAAAACTACCTGATATATTTGCTTATAGGTTGAGTCCTATGTGAATTAAAACTAGGCAATAAATTTATGAGTGTGAGAGAGAGTATAATATTGTGTCAGTCACAATTAAATTATGGTTTGGTATTAGTTGAGGGGTAAATTTTATGAGTGAAAGTATGGCATTTATCGGCGGAGTGGCTGTAGCTGGTTTAGCGGCTCTCCTGTTGCTCAAAGGAACGAATACCCCTATACAACAACCTAACTTTGCTGTGGCTCCACAAATGCCATCTGCTGTTGTAGCGCCCCAATTGATGCAGCCTTCAATGCAATATCCCCCTAACTATGGGCAACCAGTATATCCTAACCCCCAACCCATTGCACCCAATTCCGACCAACGTCTGGAAATGGAAAAGCTGAATATGCAGATGGAGAAGTTGAAAACCGACAATGAACAACTAAGATTACAAAATCAGCAACTTCAAGGTCAGGTTCAAAATTTCACTCAACATCAGTGGCAGTTAGCTCAACAGCAAAATCAGCAAAAAGTCGCTGCTGCACTACCAGCTGAACAAAATCCCTGGTGGTCTTCACCTATAATTTGGGCTGTAGGTGGGGCAACTCTGACTATTGGTGGTGGTGTGGTTGTCGCTGGAGTTCTATCCCTGTTCTCTCCTAAGCAACGTCCTACCCGTACCGTCCAAGTAATTCACCCCTATCACGGACCCACACCTCCTTTAGCTACAATTAGACGGGCTGAATTTTTACCATCTTCCCGCCCAGAAACCAGAAGAGTGGAAACGGCAGAATACGACGAATTACGTTAATGGGTAATTGGTAATGGGTAATTGGTAATTGGTAATGGGAAAAAGAACATTTCCATTACCATCTGGTTAATTAGCACTATCTTCCTTTTCCTTAGTGGTGGATGTTTTGGAAGTATTTGCTTGATTTTGATTGGGTTTTTGGTCTTGGTTAGGAAGAACCTGTTTAGCAGCGTTTTCTGCGGCTTGTTTAAACAATGGTTCTAGTTTATTTTGCCAATATTTAATATTTGGTAATTTTTCGGGCTGGTCTCGATAAGCTAAAACTTTATCCCATTGACCATTATCAATAGCTTTATTAATCTCATTAGCTAGTGCTTCAGCCTTAGCCCAGTCTTGCTGCCATTGATTAATTATTTCCACAGTTTCTTTAATACCAGAAGCTGCATTTTGAGGAATGGTTTTGAGTTGAGCGATCGCCCCCGGTAAATCTCCTGATTCAAATTTCTGTCTAGCCGTTTCGACAATTTTTTTCTGCTCCTCACTAGTTGGAGATTTTTCAGATTTTACTGGGTTGGGAGTAGCAACAACAATTGGTTTTGGTTGTGGTTTGGGAACAGGTCGAGATGCAATTAAAGGCAGATCATCTACTGTTTGAATAGAAATTCCTTGATCCCGCAAACAAGCAATCCATTCATTATTATTAATAATAACATCAGAGTGCGCCCAAGCCAAACGACCAGATTTAAGTTTTAATTCTATCCAACCGCGTTTTGTTCTTTTACCAGTGACATCGAACTCACTAGCATCACCAAGAGTCTTTAAAATATTATCAGAATTAATCGCACTAGGTTCAGAACGGACATTAGAATTAGGCTTGACTATAGCCAAGCAATTTGTAGCTGAAGTGCTACTTTTCCCTGTCCAATTAGCAGCGATATTTTTCACATTTGGATATAAATTTGTTACCAAAGCTGCTGCACCACCAGCTAATAATAAACCAATGATCAAGGGTAATGGATCAGGTTTGTTATCCTGTTGTTGAATAACAGGTAGAGGAACAACAGGACTAGAATTACCAGGTGCAACTGCGACGGTTTGCTGTGAAAAGATTTGAGATAGTTTGCTGGTAGAAGCGAGTTTGGGGGGATGGTAGCTAACTTGTTTGGGAGCTTCGGAATAAACAGAAGATGTAGAAGTCATATTCACAAACTCTCTACAAGCTTGTAGTGCTTCTGTTGCAGTTTGGTAGCGATCCTTGAAGTGATAACGCACCATTTTACTGAGAATTTCCGCCAATTGATAATTGACAGGTCTAAAATGCTGCCAAATAATTTCACCGGTATCAGGATCTTCTGGAAATTGGTTAGCGGGTACTCCAGTTAAAGCTTGAATAGCAATAATTCCCAAAGAATAAATATCACTATTAGGACGGGGTTTACCTTGTCCTTGTTCTGTGGGCATATAGCCAGGAGTGCCTATAGCAACTGTAGCGGTGAGTTGTGCGCCAATAGAGACTAAAGGCGACCTTAATTGTTTAACTGCCCCAAAATCTACTAAAACTAATTTATAATCAGCAGCACGACGGATGATATTATCTGGTTTGATGTCACGATGAATTACACCTTGTTGATGGACAAATTCTAAAATTTCCAGCACTTCCAACAACAACTGCATCACCTGGTTTTGACTCCAAGGTTGGCCGGGTATCAGTTCTTCTGTGAGAGTATGTCCGTCAATATATTCTTGAACTAAGAAAAATTCTTGATTTTCGTCAAAATAAGCGAGTAGTCTGGGTATTTGGTCATGATTACCCAATTTTTCTAAAGTTTCTGCTTCGCTGTTAAATAGACGTTTAGCAGTTTCAAAGATTTTTTGGTCTGTGCTGGCAGGTTTAAGGTGTTTGACAACGCAGATGGGATTACCAGGCCGCCTAGTATCTTCAGCAATATAGGTTTGACCAAATCCTCCTGTTGCCAAAATGCGTATGACTTGGTATCTATGGTCTAGTAGTTTGCCAATCATCATTCCCTCCCCAGTTTTAACACCTAATTTTGCAAACGGTAATAAATATCTCCAAATTTTCTGTCCTGAGATCCGCTATCTTGAGAAAAGATTTAGACTAAAATTGCAGTTTTTTAATAAAAACAACAAATTGTTACTGTTTGTTTAGTATTTTTCTTAACTAACAATGCCACCTAAGATAACAAACTCTACCACATGGCAGCAAGCTGAAATCCTCATGCAACCGGCTTTTATTCGCGTTGTTGATAATATTCGTAAGCATCTGGATACATCCTCTTGGAAAGGAACTTACCATGATGTACTGATTTGGCCACCTGGTACAACTGATGAAACCAAGGCTATGGTGACACAGTTGTTGCAAGATATGGAAACTGCCACACCGGAAGAGGTGGAAGATATTAAGGCCAATCTTGCTTTGTTGCCTATGCCCCATCCAGGATACCATTTGCGCTTGCAACGTCAAGAACAGCAAGTGAATGTGGATTTGTGGGATCTGTGTTATCAAGTGTGTTTTGTCAATTACAGTCCAGAAAATACAGATGTTGATATTGATACTAATTTATTAGATGAGTTTGGGGAAGTGGATTGGCAACATTTGGAAAATAAGACTAAGCAGTTAGTTCAACAGGTATTTGACAGTTTACCAGAGGGTTAATTTCTGGGGGTGTAGGGTGTGGGGTGTTGTGTGGGATTATACATAAGGTATCAGGCAGGAGGCAGAAGGCAGAAGGCAGAAGGCAGAAGGTGTTAATTTTTTGAAGATGTGGATAATAAAACTTGATAAGGTTGGTTATTTTGTTCCCAGACTTGAATCAATTTGGTAATATCTACTTTTAAGGTTTTCTGATCTAAAAATTTACTATAGGTGAGATTTTCAAATTTAAGTGATAGATTAAATTTTAAAGATACCCATCTTAAATAACCTATCAATTTACCATTTTCCAAGAGATTTATAATAATTGGTTGATCAAGTTTAGAAAAATTATTAATTTTTTCTTCACTGCCAAATTCACGCATTAATTTATCAAGTGCAGGAGACGTAATTAACATAATTTCTAAATCATGATAATCAGTAAATAATAGGTTTTGACTTCATGAAAAAGTAATTGAACTGGTTGTTATCGCTGATGATGTTACAGTAAATTAAGATTATAGGTTTTCTTGCTTTTATCTTTATATTACCCGATTCTTACCACAAAACCCCTGAACATAGTGAAAACCAGATTTGTAACCAGAGATATCTCCATTGTGTAAAGATTTCCAGTAAAGTGCCTAATAGACTTAACACAGATTAATATAGTAGTAAAATCACTACATCTATACTATAAAAAATCAAGGCATCTAAAATATATATCTGTGTAAAATGATACAGTATAAATCATTATTACCAGGTTGTTATCAAATCAGCCCTTTCCGGGTTAGGATGATAACTTAATGATGACTTGATTAAATATCAATATTGAGTTCTGAAGATTTTATGGACAAAAGTCCACCAGATGGCAGTAGTATCCTCCCCTAAGCTGGCGAGAAAGTCTCCCAGCGAGGGGGAGACATTAGGAGGAATTTATTATGCTGACACAAGATGTTCGCAATTCATTGGATGTTGCTGACTTAAATCAATTAAAATGTGATTTAAATAATCTACAACCTGTGGATGTGGGGGAATATATTTCAGAATTACCTGAAAAACAAAGGGCGATCGCTTTTCGTTTACTGAACAAAAATCAAGCTATTGATGTATTTGAATATTTACCTACAGAAGTACAAGAAGAATTAATTAATTCTCTACATGATGTGCAAGTAGTACATATTGTAGAAGAAATGAGTCCTGATGAAAGGGCATACTTATTTGATGAACTACCAGCAGGAGTAGTTAAACGACTAATACAACAACTTAGCCCAGAACAAAGACAAGCAACAGCGACAATTTTAGGCTATGCTGAAGGTACTGCTGGCAGGGTAATGACAACGGAATATGTAAGGTTGCGTCAAGGTTTAACAGTAGGTGAAGCGTTAAGTAAAATTCGTTTACAGGACGAAGATAAGGAAACAATTTACTACGCTTACGTCACCGATGATAATCGGAAATTAGTTAGTGTTGTTTCCTTGCGTCAGTTATTATTTACTTTTCCCGAAGTCTTAATTAAAGATATTGCCAGCGCCCATGTTGTGAAAGTGAAAACAGAAACTCTACAGGAAGAAGCTGCCCGCATTATGCAACGTTATGATTTAATTGCTATGCCTGTAGTGGATAGGGAAGATAGATTAGTTGGGATTATTACCATTGATGATGTCATTGATATTTTAGAAGAAGAAGCAACAGAAGATATTCAAAAATTGGCTGCTGTTAGTGGTGATGAAGAAGCTTTATCTCCTCCCCATGTCACCATTCGTAAACGCTTGCCTTGGTTATTGGGTATCATGGCATTATATATAGGTGCTGCCAGTGCGATCGCTCCTTTTCAACAAGTCATTGCTGCTGTACCAGTGTTAGCCGTCATTATGCCCATATTTTCTAACACTGGGGGGACCGTAGGTATTCAAGCCTTAACCGTGACTATTCGCGGTTTAGGTGTAGGAGAAGTAACAGCAGAAGATACTGGTAAAATTCTCCGCAAAGAACTTTTAGCAGGTTTAGGAACAGCTATTGCATTAGGTGTAACAATGATCGCCCTATCTCTTATTTGGGCAAAACCGAATGAAAGATGGGTAGCTTTAGTTGCCGGCACAGTCATGGCAACGAATACAATGGTGGCGGTGAGCTTGGGAACCTTGCTACCAATGGGATTACAAAGGCTAAAATTAGATCCAGCTTTAATGAGTGGTCCATTAGTAACCACCATGCTGGATACTATCGGTTTTGTCACCTTCCTGAGCATAGTTTCTATTGCTTTGAAAGTCTTTCATTTACCAACTTAAAGGTTTGGTGATTGGTAATTGGTAATGGGTAATTGGTAATTGTTCATGACTACTGCTAATTACCTCAAAAATCCCAAATCCAAAATCTAAAATCTAAAATCCAAAATCTAAATGCCTACAACTACTTGGAATCGTCATCACATTCTTTCTGTATCTGACTTCACAATAGATGAGTATAATGCAGTTTTACAAACTGCCGCTTCATTTAAAGAAGTGTTATCACGCAGAACTAAAAAAGTACCCACGTTGCAAGGGCAGGTAGTGGCAAATTTGTTTTTTGAACCTTCTACCCGCACCAGAAGTAGTTTTGAAATAGCTGCTAAAAGGTTAAGTGCAGATACGTTAAATTTTGCTGCGTCCACATCTTCCATGACTAAAGGAGAAACAATATTAGATACTGCCAAAACCTATTTAGCAATGGGTACAGATATTATGGTAATTCGCCATAAAGAAGCAGGAGTACCCCAGGCGATCGCCCAAGAAATGGATCGTTTAGGTGAAAAAGTCAGCGTGTTAAACGCAGGTGATGGACAACATGAACACCCATCTCAAGCATTACTAGATTTATCTACAATTTGTAATTTAATTGATCCAGAAAAACCGAGAATTGAATTATTAGCAGGTAAAAAAATTGCCATTGTTGGCGATATTTTACATTCTCGCGTTGCCCGTTCTAATATTTGCAGTTTAACCGCTAGTGGTGCAGAAGTGCATCTAGCAGCACCTCCCACATTATTACCTAAATTCTTTGCTGAATATTTACAATTTACAGAAAATACAGAACGTTTATTTATCCATTGGCAACTAGAACCAGCTTTAGAAAATGCTGATTTTGTGATGACATTGCGTTTACAAAAAGAGCGCATGACAGCGCATTTATTACCAAGTTTAAGAGAATATCATCAATTATTTGGCATTACTAGAAATCGTCTAAAATCCTGTAAATCCAACGTGAAAGTTTTACATCCTGGACCAGTTAACAGAGGCGTAGAAATTAGTTCAGATTTAATGGATGATCCTGAATTTAGTTTAATTCAAGATCAGGTGACTAGCGGTGTAGCTGTGAGAATGGCATTGTTATATTTTATTGGTGGTGGTAGGGGTTAGCAAAAGAGAGTTAAGGCGGTTAGTTAGGTGTTTTTATGGTATCTAACTTTCACCTTAATTTTTACCCACATTCCGCACTTCATCAAGTTGTCTAGTGCTTCAGATATAAATAATATGTGTATTTACATAATTTATGCGGTCTTGCACACCATACTCATGTGCCAGTTGCGTCAGTCCTGCATTAATAACTATGGACTTTTTTTTGATTTAAAGTTAAAATACACTAATTTGATAGGAATAGTGTATTTATGAAAAATTTATCCGTAACCAGTCAAAACTTTGATCCCACTTTAGAAGAGAAAAAAGAAACCACCTCCCACCAACCAAGCAGCAATATTTGGAAGAAATTAAGAGGAGGGTTTTTTGTTGTTTTCGGATATTTGCTTTCTCCATTATGCTGGTGGAATGATTTATTATTCAATCTACCGATAGCGTACTTTTTTGGTTATGTGTGCAGTTTTTTGTCAGAAAATTTACTTTTACCTTGCACAATTATTGGTTACTGGTTATCAAATATTATTGGTATTCTCATGATGCAATTTGGAGCAGGTGATATTTTTCAAAAACAACCCCAGGAGCGTAATCTTAAAAAAGAGATATTCAATACTTTGATTTCTTCAACTGCATATACCTTATTAATTTTGTTTTTACTTCAGTTGAAAATTATTGATATTCCTCTAGAAATTTTCAAAAATTCATAAACAATAAAATCCCCAATTTTAACCAAGAGGGGATTTAAAATCAAGATTCATGATTAAAAAAATAACTGTAAGCATTCAGCTATCAGCTAACAGAAATAAGCTTTTTAAGGGTTAGACTAAAAATCACATATTGATAATCTACTGATTTATCCAATATTCTGACTCCTGACTCCTGACTCCTGACTCCTGACTCCTGAATTCTTACAAATAACTTAATTTTCACTTGCTGTAATTAACTGTTGAATATCGCCAATTTTAAAATCTTCTTTACCCACAATTAACGGTAATTTACCATTCCACTTTTCTAATGCTTGTCTTTGTAATAATTCTGGAGTCAAAATATTTTTTAATAAACTCAAAGATTCAGCTTCACCCTTGGCTAAATTTACCTTAGCTTCCGCTTCCTTAGCTGCTTTAATCGCTAAAAATTCCGCCCGTTTTGCTTCCTGTGCAGCAACTTGTTTTGCTTCTACAGCTTCTATAAACTGATCAGAAAAGTTGATATTAACTAAAGATACATCGTCAACTACAATATAATAATTATCTAATCTTTGTCTTAAAAAATTATCTAATTTATTTTTCACATCTTCACGTCTAGTAATGATTTCTTCTGCTGTATATTGAGCGACTATAGCTTTTACAACTTCTGCAATTGCTGGATCAATAATCATATCTATAATGTTTTTTTCATCGCCAATTTGTTGAAATACTAGATTTGTTTTTATGGGTTGAATATGCCAATTTAGCACTACTTGAGTAAAAATATTTTGTAAATCTTTAGATATAGACTCAGTAGATATAGATTGTTTTTGGATTCTAATACTTAATTTTTTAACTGTATTCACTACAGGAATAATTAAGTGTATTCCTTCGCCTAATACTGGATCTTGCACGTTTCCAAACTTCATTAATACACCACGCTCACCAGCATTAACTATAACAAAAGGAGTAACTAAAATAGTAATTAAACATATTAAAGCTGTGAGTTTACCTGCTTTTTTGAAAGTGTGATATTTTTTCATCTCGGTCGCATTCTTTGATCATGTTGATACAATATTCTGTAATTATGTCTATCGTGCAAAATTATATCATGACTTTAGTAACTATACACTAAATATACAAAAATACTGTAGTTAATAGTATATAGATTCCCGACTTCTTAAAGAAGTAGGGTATTCGGGTATTACAGCAAATTTCAATTTGAGTTACTGATCATTATAGTCAATTTGTATTTACCAGTGTTTCCAACTATGAGAATACTGAAAAATGTATTCACTAATACTGCATTTAAAGAGAGTTTATGAAATACTAACATAAAATTTTCTTAAATACCACTTGCATAATTTCTGATTGTTTTAATTCTAACTACCTGCTTGTATATGAACCAAGACCCTTATTTTCTCTCAGAAATATCTGATTTTCTTTATCCACGTAGTGCATATTATGGACAGTTTGAACCAGAATATTTATTATTTAATGCTCATCTTCAAGATTTTTCTCAAAGGGTGAACTACATTTGTGGTCTACAAACTGGTGGTAAACTTTCCCCAGAGGATGCTTATAAACAAATTCAGATTCTTTGGAAAAACTTAAAAATGACTAAGAAAAAATTGTTAATTTCCTAGTAATACCATTTCTGTAGAAGAATGTGCCAAATTTCTGAATCTCTTGCTTCCTTCTTTGTGTACTTTGTCTTCTTTGTAGTTATTTGATTCTTGAATTTGGTACACATGATTGGTATAAATATCTGATTATATCCCCGAATGACCAAAAAATTCGGGGATTTATCTACTGATTTTTTACCTATTACATATTAGTAGGCACTGAGCAAACTGTAAATAAGACTCGTTAACACTAAAGAAGTAATGACTACATAAATAAATTGTCGCAGGAATAAAAAAGTCAAAAAAGAAATAAGGACTCGTAAAACTGGAACAGCAATTAATATTAGAAGTCCTAGTTGAATAATTGCCCGCCGACTACCTGATAAAATTGCTGTGAATACGCCAATAGGTGAGCATAATTCAGGAGATGTACCACGAAATATATGATATTGAGCAGGTTCTGAACCGTGATTGATTAAATGTAATATTCCTCCTATAAATACTATAGAACTGGCAATCAAAACACCATATCTAAGTAAATTACTGAGCAGATTTTCTAATAATTGCTCACCCGGCAATTTTTCTATTTTATGATTATTTGCAATTACACCCTGATAATTGAGATGATTGACATGATGAAAATGTTGTTTTTCTAGTTGTTGAATATCTGAATCTGGTTCTTCAGATATTAAAGCTAGAGTCATTACTTCAGTTTCTTGTTGTATTGATGAAGTCCAACGAAAACCCGAATTTAATCTATACATAATTATAACCCCCCTATAAGACTGTTGTACACCATTTTGATAGCCATTACGACTAGCACAAGGCTAAAAATTATTCTCAATGTTTGGGTTTTAGCACCAATTAAAATTCTTGCTCCTAAAAAAGCGCCTGGTAAAACTCCCAACATTACTGGCATGGATAAACCAGGATCTATATATCCACGACTTAAATAAACACCGGCAGAAGCTGCTGCTGTAACACCGATCATAAAATTACTGGTGGTGGTGGAAACTTTAAAAGGTAGACGCATGGCTTGATCCATTGCTAATACCTTAAATGCTCCCGAACCAATTCCTAATAAACCAGAAAGCACACCGGCAATTAACATAATGCTAAACCCAGCAGGTAAGGCATTTATTTGATAAGGTATCACACCGTTAGGTGTGGGATAAGTGCCATTGAGTTGGAGATATTCCGCAATGGGATCTGGTTCGGCAATTTCTTGATTTTCTGCTTTTGGGCGTTGGGATAAATATGCTGAATAAATTAAAACAACTGCCAAAATAATTGTTAAGAATTTCACGGAAACAAAGGCAGCTAATAAAGCTCCAATCATTGCACCAATGGTAGTGGCAACTTCCAAAAACATTCCTAAGCGCAGGTTAGCAAATCCTTGTTTAATGTATGTAGATGCTGAACCTAATGATGTGGCAATTACTGAGACTAAAGATGCACCAACAGCATAACGAATATCAACACCAAAAACTGAAGTTAATAAAGGAACTATAACGACTCCGCCTCCTAAACCTGTTAATGATCCTACTAACCCAGCACTAAATGATCCCAGCCAAACTAATAAAGAAAATGTGAGTATAGTCAAAATTTTTTCCTCTTGGTGTATTAGTTATTATTGATGATTAATCATTCATTTGTCATTAGTTGTTAGCATTTTTTATTAATTGTTGAGCTACCAATATTTAACAGTCAGTAATAGGTAAAAATTAAAGATAAATTTCAGTTTGTAAATGTTTATTATGGAGTTATACAAACTTTAAATTTGATGCTTAACCTAAGTACTGATAACTAAAGGCTGATTTTGTTTTTTACGCTGTTATCTGTTAAGTACATTCATTAGACTTAAACTATGACTGTCAATGAAGACAAAAGTACCTAATCCAATCAAAACATAGGGCATGAAACGATGACCATATTGGGTGAAAAGATGGGCGATCGCCTGGTTATGAGTTAATTTATATGCCACATAACACAATAATCCCACGGACAAAAAGAACACACCCAAAATTAATAAAAGACTCTGCCAATTACTACTAGCAAATATCGGTACATAAATACTAATGTTGTCTGTACCATTAGCGAAAGTAATAGCAGCTACACTGTAAGTTTGCACATTAAAAAATTTAGCTAACAATGATTCATGAGATGTTTCTGTATTTGTATCTACATCTTCTGATTCTTCATCTTCGGAATTTAGTAAAGTTTTGATGCCGATGATGATTGGTATTAAACCAAATAAACCAATCCAAGGACGAGGTAAAATTAAACCGCCAAAGAAACCAGGTAAACTCACCAAAACTAAAGCTGTAAAACCTGCATATTGACCTAAAATTATATGCCATTTACGGAATTTCACATTTACTTGTGAAAAAAACAAAGTTAAGATGACTAAATCATCAATATTGGTGGCACTAAAAGCGGCCGCCCCTGTACTAATTGCTGTAATTACACCACTCATAGGAATTTGAGATTTGAGATTTGAGATTTGAGATTTGAGATTTGAGATTTGGGAAATTACCACCTGTTAATAGTTATTTCTTTCCGCAAAACTCGCATGAATTTCATCAACTCGTTGCTGCATTCCTGCTACTAAATGGGGGGAGCGTTGTTTTTTAATTAAAAACCAACTACAACTAGTAACAAGATAGATTAAAAACAAGTAAGGAAAAAGATTATAAGGAGCTTCTGGAACAGGAAAAAGATTACTACCAGGAATACCCACACTTCCTAAAATGGGAATCATCATAAAACCCACCGCCAACATAGAAAATACTATATCTATGAGACGGAGTTTATTAATTTTGTGTAGATAGACTGGAGCAGCAACAGAAATCAAAATATAAACAGTTAAAAAACCATAACTACAAATAGCACCCAAATATCCCATACACTCAAAGAGTTTGATGTGGAAAAAAGACATGATCGCCGGAACTAAAAATGTCAAAAATGAACACATTGTAACAGCAACATGAGGAGTTCTATTTTCTGTGTGGGCATGACCTAAAGACGCATGAAATAAACCATGACGTGCCATTAAAAAAGCTACTCTAGCAGCAGGGTTAATACTTCCTAAAATGCAAGCAAAGAAACTAAATAATGCTCCTAAACCTACTAATTCTCCTAAAAAACCAACTCCTACTTGTTGAGAAAGAAAACCTAAAGGTTCTTCTGTTTGAGTAATAGATACCCCAGTACCACTAAAACCCAAAACTTCTATGTAAGTAGTAGAAACAAAAAATAAACCTGCAAGGATAACACTACCCATCACTGCTTTAGGTATTGTACGTAATGGTTTTTTGGCTTCATCTCCTAAGCTAGTGGCACTTTCAAAACCAGAGAACCCAAACATAACTAAAACTAATCCAGTGGCTATATTACCGGGATTCACACCAGATAAAGTTAATTGAGACATATCTACAGCAAAACCTTTGTGCGCCCAAATAATCAGGCACAAAATGATAATTAAAACTAAAGAAACTACTTCTAACCACAGCATAGTTAGTGCTGAAAGTTGAATATCTTTATAAGCTGCATACCAAGAAATTCCCGCCCCAATAGCTAATAGTGTAATACTCGAAGGATGAATACCTAAATGGCTAATAAAAATCCCAAAAAAGTTAGCAAAACCACAAAGAACTGACATTCCTGTAAATAAATAAGCCAGTACCAAACTCCAACCACAAATTACACCTGCGGTTGCTCCTAAACCTTTGGTAATGTATGAGTATAAAGAACCAGGAGAAGCGGAACGACTGGCGAATTGGTTGATATTAATGCTAACTAATAATAATCCCATCAAACCAATCACAAAACTTAGCCAAGTACCATTTCCTGAGAGTGCCACAATCAAACCAATGTTAGATGCAGGTACAGTTGTTGGTGCAATAACCGCAAAAGATTGAGCTAAAACTTCTGAGAAAGAAAGGCAATTTGGCTTTAAGCCGTGAAAACTTGTAGGTGATTTAATTTCTGTGTTCATCTTCAGGATTCTCTATTGTGAAATGACGCATACATAGATGGACAATAGGGAGATTTTGATTTTTGTCTGAGTAATACCTAATGGCAAGTAATAAAAATTTACAAAAGTGTAAAGTTTTCCTTTTGTTGTGCATATTTACCAGCCAATTCCACAGAAATAAATCCCTGATCTGTATTGGATTATGGCTAATTTTTAGTTATACCTTCTAGGCTATTCAGACCTGTGATTTATGTGTACAAAATTCCCTTAAAGAATCTGTAGCTGCTGTTTATAGATTAACCCCATATCTATTCCTAGCAACTACTATTAGGATTTGTGTT
Organism: Sphaerospermopsis sp. FACHB-1094; assembly: GCF_014696195.1. Lineage (NCBI taxonomy): Bacteria > Bacillati > Cyanobacteriota > Cyanophyceae > Nostocales > Aphanizomenonaceae > Sphaerospermopsis > Sphaerospermopsis sp. FACHB-1094. Next base: position 23,158 of record NZ_JACJPT010000053.1, read on the forward strand.
TTCTTTGACAAATCAAATATTACATGATGCTTTGATATTATGCAAGTGGTTTATCTATTTTTTTCTGATATTTTTTGTAAAATTATTTTCTGTTGATAAATACTCAAAAGAGCATCGGATTTGGTGGGAATTAAATTTGTATAAAAAATTCTTTTCCAAGATTTAATAAAAGTATGTAAAAATACACTACTTAATCATGAGTTATTTAGAATGTTATATAGGTAAAAGCCTATAAAATTATAGATTTTTGAGATTTTTTAATATGCAAATTCAAGTTAATACTGGGTATTCTAATTGGCTAAATGATATTCTTGCCCATTTGAATTAATTATGATAATTTAAACTAGCGAACAGTTCAGTAAGTAGAAACATGATGGTTTTTTCATTTCTACTTTGGGTCAAATGGATAATCTAAATATTCTCAAATCAGGAATTACTGCCATGAAAAGTCTCAAGTATATATTGATGATTGCGTTATGCTGTATCAGTTTATTATTTTCTGAATCTGCGTTAGCAGATCCGCCCAGATATAAGAAAAATCCTGATTACATAGCCCTGAGTCAACAATTGAACCAGTTAGCAAATGCAAAAGCTACACAAACTTTACCCCAAGGCTATACACCAAAACAATTAGAGCAGAAAATCAGTGATTTAAAATTACAAAAATTAGCCTTTGAATCAGGGATTGATTGGGGGCAATGTATTAATAAAACAGGTAAAACAATAGCTATTTATGGACCAGAACCAAATTTAGAAGAAGATGATTATTCCCAAGGATCAGCTTTATATTTTTTAGGTGATAATCAGACAACCAAAAATAAATGGAATTGTCAAGGAGTTTATATACCTTCAGATGTTAAAGCTGTAGCTGTTGGTTTAGATGGAGAAAACCAAGAATTAACAGGTGATTCAATTGTTAAAGTTACTAATGGCACTAAGTTAGTTTTGACAACTAACCCAGATACAGGTGTTATTGAGTTTAGCCAAGCAGGAACACAAATTCTCAAACCTGGTGAAATTAACTGGTTTATTCCTAATGTTTCTCAGGCAATTGTAAATGCAAGAGTGATTAATGCACCTGCTCAAAAATCTTAATTTTTACTGGTTAGTAGTTATTAGTCATTTCATTAAGCATTTCATTAAGTATTCAGCTATCAGTAATCAGCTATTATTCATGATTTTCTTCTTTGCTGATGGCTGAATACTGACGGCTGAAGACTTATGGTTTAATAATTATGGTTTAATAATTATGGTTTAATAATTAAATTCATACCAATAGCCCAAGCTAAAGCAAGCATCCAACCTGCAAGTATATCACTAGGAAAATGAACTCCTAAATATAGTCTTGTCCAAGCAATAATTAAGAGGTAAAAACTACCAATAATTAAAACTAACCACCGCCAAGGATGATCCCAAGTTAAAATTACTAAAATTGCTACTAATGTCATACTTGTCATGGCATGACCACTAGGAAAAGCATAATCCAATTCTGGTGCTTTTGATATCCATAAATTAGGGCGTGTTCGCTGTATAATTTCTTTAGCTGTGTGATTAATAATTAAATTTCCTATAGCAGTAGTGATCAGATAATTAAAAGTTCTCCATCTGCGGTTACGTAATAAAATTATGGCGATCGCACTCAACACAGGAAATGCAGTCCAAAATGATCCCCACTTAGTTAACACTACTGCGATCGCATCTAGTTGAGGATTAGCTGTACTATGAATAGCCATCAAAATCGGCACATCCCAAGAAAAGCTATCTTTATTCTGCCAAATTTTCACCGCCATAATTTCCACAACTTGCAAAGGTAAATACACACCTATCAACATCAGCAACAAAGAACGCCAATTAGAAAACAGCAGGTTTTTGATCACCATAACCTTTGATGTGTGTTCCTCTTTCATCATTTTCATTTTATTCATAAGTTAAGAAATTAGCTATTAGTAACTAGCTATTAATAATTCAATACTTTTCGGTTAACCCTAAAACAACGACATAACGTAGGTTGGTTTGAGGAAAGAAACCCAACATTTACAAGGGTTTGTTGGATTTCCACACGGTAAACCCAACCTACAAAAATCCTTAATCTAACAGTATTGCCTCAAAATCAATATTATTACACTGCCAAAAGCGCAAATTACACAAAAGTAAAAGATTTATAAGAAATTTTTTATAGTAGCTGCGTTTATTTTTTATTTGATGCAAATATTTCTATTTAAGTAACTTATTATTAGCGTTTAATTAGGATTTATTATTATTTAACTAGCAATAAAATCCCCCATAGCTGTAGTTTGTATTTCCTCAACTATTGATCATTTTTTCTCTATTCGTCAGCAAATAATCACCACAAAATCAACAAAAAATTATTTCATTTTCAGACCTTGACAATATACTTTTCCCAGGTGTACTATTAAAATACGGTAAGTCAATCAAGATTGCGGTGATTAACCCAAGTGAAGACAATCAGGTTAAGAAAATAACAACCTAAATTTTCACCAGAGGGAAAACTCATCCTTGAGGAGTTATTACAGATCACAGCTAAAACCCACTACAAAACAGGAACATGGACTACTTACTACTACCCGTTTTCAGCTTTTTCATCGGTATTATTGTCGGTTTAACAGGAATAGGAGGCGCATCTTTAATCACTCCAATGTTAATTTTTATTTTTCAAGTACCGCCTTCTATTGCTATCAGTTCTGATGTTGTAGCAGCCACATTAATGAAAGTAGTAGGTGGAGTCAAACACTGGCAACAAAAAACCCTAGATATAGAAATAGTTAAATGGCTGGCAATAGGTAGCGTTTCAGGTTCATTGTTAGGTGTAGCGGTTTTACATCAACTCAGAAACAGTAACCTCAACATAGATAATCTTTTGCTGCGGTTATTGGGAGTAATGATTTTAATTGTTACATTCACAGCATTAATCCAAATGTTGTTAGTGAAGTTTTTCCCCAAAGTCAATTTACCCGAATTACCAACATTAAATGTTAAAACTAATCAAGGGCGGTTTTTAACATTGTTAATTGGCGCACTTTTAGGTTTTTCTGTGGGTATGACTAGCGTTTCTTCCGGTTCTATGTTTGCCTTGGTTTTGATGGTTTTCTTTCGTCTTGATGCCCGTAAATTAGTAGGTACAGATATTACTCAAGCCGCAATTTTATTAATATTCACATCTTTAGGACATCTCACATTAGGAACAGTTAATTGGGGTTTAGTGATACCAATTTGGATCGGTTCAGTTCCCGGTGTAATTATTGGTGCTAAACTTTGTGAAATTACACCTCAACGCCCTTTGAAATTGATTATATACAGCATTTTAATGATGGTAAGTTGGAAGTTAGTTTTACCAGCATAAGTAGGGGTTAACCAAAATCACATTTCTCCATCTTAATAGAGATTTAGTGGAATAAAAAATATCTGTAAACCTGAAAATGCTTTTCCAATATTTTATTTTCAAATATCTTATAACAATGATTTGATCATTTCTAAAGTACCACGTTCATACATAATAAATAATCCCAAACCAATTAACACAAATGGAACTAAAGCCTTACCATAACGAGTTAGAATATCACCAATAGCAGCTTGACGACTTAATAAATAGGCAATACCACACCACACCCCTACCATAGATAAGAAAACAATCAGAATAATTCCTAAACTACCAAAACTCTGACCAGCAAATAAGGGAATGTAAATACTAATATTATCACCACCATTAGCCAGCGTTACAGCCGCAACTTTATAAGTATTAGGGTGAAGAATACTTAATAAAAAAGCAAATATGGGATTGGGATTTGATGACTCTAATAAATCACTATTTACTGTTTGTACTTCTGTATTTTCTTCTTCTCGATTCAATAAATATTTAATGCCAATTACTATTGGTAATAATCCTAATAATCCAATAAATTCTCGCTGAATCACTAAGCCACCAAAAAAACCTGGTAAACTAAGAATAATAATAGCTAAAAAACCAAGGTATTGACCGATAAAAATATGTCTACGGCGAAAATTACTATCTATTTGTGAAAATAAAAGTAGTAAAATAATAATATCGTCTATATTAGTGGCTGCAAAAGCGATAATACCTTGAGTAAAAGCAGTAATTAAACTATTCATGATGTTTGAAGATTAATGATGTAGAATGAATGATTTATTGATATCTATAATCACAGGAGTTGTAACTTTTATTGCTACTAATATTGATGATCTTGTGATTTTGTTGGTTTTTTTTGCCCAAGCTGATGATAATTTACAACCTTGGCAAATTGTTTTAGGTCAATATTTGGGTTTTACGATTCTTGTCATTCTCAGTTTACCTGGTTTATTGAGTGGTTTAATTATACCTACAAACTGGATTAGTTTATTAGGTTTGATTCCTTTGTCTATGGGTATTAGTAGTTTAGTTAATCAAGAACAAGATACCAATTTATCGGCTGAAATTAATACCGAAATTACACCATTTGCATCATCAAGTCAAAGTAATTTGTTAAGTTCTCAAATTTATACCATTACTCTAATTACTATTGCTAATGGCAGTGATAATATTACTGTTTATATACCTTTATTTTCTACCAATAAACTAGATAGCTTTTTAGTGATTATAGTTGTCTTTTTCCTCCTATTGTCAGTTTGGTGTTACGCAGCTTATAAGTTAACCCACCAGAAGCAAATAGCAAATTTTTTAACTAATTATGGTAGTTATTTTGTACCTTTTGTCCTGATGGGTTTGGGTATTGTAATCATCTATCAAAATCAGGCATTAAGTCCGATCAAACTCCTTGGTATTTGTCTGTGTTTGTTAGTTTTGATGAAAAAGAATTAATTGATTAATTGATTAATTGATTAATTGCTTTTCCCATATTTATTAGCTGATGACTCACACTAAATGTAATACATGGGATCATTTTGAGTGCGAGTTTCTTTTTCTTGACATAAGTCTTGGAGTGTGTGACTACGCAACACTTCACTAGAAGCGGTGTTAGCTTTTTCCCAAATTTCACGCACTAGAGTCCTTTCTATAGTTGGATTTTCAGAATTTTCTTTCTCTTTCCGTTCTCCTTCTACCAAGGTGACTATTTCTAGTAAGGTTATTTGCCAAGGTTCACGCACTAAAAGAAAACCACCTTTTGAACCGCGCTGACTCTGCACCACACCCGCACGTCGTAGTTGAGTGAGAATTTGTTCTAAGTAACGCTCTGGGATGGGTTGCTTGGCTGCAATTTCACTTATAGTTAGAGTAACTTTTTGATCATGGTGGCTGGCTAGTTCTAGCAGTGCTAAGAGTGCGTATTCCACCTTGGCGGAAAGTTCCAGGAGACGGTAGCTTTGACTATTCACGTCTGTATTTAAAATACTACTGTACATTGATAGATTTAAGAGCCTTTTTACGAAAGAAGTCTACTTTAAAGTGTTAAATGTGATAGCTTCTCACTTGTTTTACTAAAATATCATAAATCTATCGGATTACCGTAGTTATTTAATATAATTCCCATAGTTGCTCTATATTGACCAGAAATCAACACATTTGTAGGGTGCGCCCGATGTCAAAATTGCTTGATTTACTTGATTTGTGCGGTCTGACTTACCCTAGAAGATATTTTTGGCGTGACTTTCTGATCCGAAATCATATATACTACGGTTAGAACATCGGAAAATAGTAATATAATATACTTATGCCTTTAAATACAATTATTTTCGGGTTATCTACTGATAACGATCGCCAAAAGTTTCATTTTTCCAGGCGATCGCTCATACCCAGTAAAAAAAATGCCCTCTGGCAAATAGAAAGCGGCTTTGTCATGACTTATACCTACTTAGAAGACGGTACAACAGTAGCTTTAGGTTTATGGGGACCTGGGGATATAGTGGGTGAAATGCTGTCAAAAATCAAACCCTATTGCATAGAATGTTTAACTAATGTAGAAGCGAATATTTTAGCAGCAGATAACTTGCAGCAATTTACAGATGCTTTACTTCAGCACATCCATCAAGCAGAAGAATTAATGTTAATACGTAGCCATAAAAAAGTAGAAACTATGCTAATTCAACTTCTAGCATGGTTATCTAAAAAATTTGGCTCACAGGTAGAAACAGGGAGATTAATTAATATGCGACTGACACATGAAGACTTAGCCGCCCTTGTTTGTTCTACCCGTGTTACTATCACTAGATTATTAGGACAATTAGAAGATGCAGGAGTAATTGATCGAATGTCTTTGAATCGGATTATTGTCAAAAAAGAAAATATTTGGTATTACGAGATTTAAGTATAAGCATTCAGCCGTCAGCCAGAAATAAGAAGCTCATCAATAATAGGTTTTAAATTGGTTTCATTAAGACTGGTGTTATTTGACAACACAGGAGCATCCTTATTATTAACCCAGTCTTTCTCTAAAGAATAACTGGATAATTAATATTGTCTGAATATTGTCTGAATCAAGATATCCAGGATTTGAGGATTTACAGGATAAGTAACTAGAAAGCTGGTAAAATATATTAAATTTTTGATCCTGATTTGATATAATATCTATGATTGGTAGTAAAATGATAATGATATAGATATTAATTAGTTAACTATAGTTCCTAACTCTAGTTGCTAATTATCTAGTTAATCCTAATCATGGTTAATTACTGACAAATATCTGTTTTCATCCTGTAAATCCTCTAATCCTGGAAATCCTGATTCTGACAATATTGAAAAATACCTGTTTTATCCTATCACCCCATATTGACAATGACAGCCATAACCATTAACCTAAATCCTATCGTCAGATTTACCGATGATCAATTTTATCAACTCTGTCGGAAAAATCCTGATGTAAAATTTGAACGCAACGCTAAAGGAGAACTATTAATCATGTCACCCACAGGAGGGGAAACTGGAAGAATTAATTCAGAAATTAATGCTGATTTTGGTGTTTGGAATCGTCAAACTAAACTAGGCGTGTGTTTTGATTCTTCCACCTGTTTTAAACTTCCTAATGGTGCAAATCGTTCTCCAGATGTTGCATGGATTAAAAAAGAAAGATGGGATAGTTTAACCACAGAAGAAAAAACTAAGTTCCCTCCCATTGCCCCTGATTTTGTTTTAGAATTAATGTCACCTACAGATAGCTTGCAAGAAACACAAAAGAAGATGCAAGAATATATGGAAAATGGTGTAAAATTAAGTTGGTTGATTAATCCAAAAACACGCCAAGTAGAAATTTATCGTTTAGGTAAACCAGTCGAAATATTAACCGCACCATTAGAATTATCAGGGGAAGATATTTTACCAGGATTTATTTTAAACATGGCAATAGTTTGGTAAATGAAATTTTAGAGAAAAATACAATATGATGACAAATTTAGAAATAGACGAAAACTTAATCAAAGAAGCACTTGAACTGAGTGGTTATAGTGATCAAAGTGCTGTAATTGCAGAAGCTTTAAAACAATTTATACAACGACGAAAACAACAGGAAATTATAGAACTATTTGGTACAATTGAATATGAAGATGATTATGACTATAAACAACATCGTAAAATTTATAATTGTCAACAATAGTTGTGCTTCATCAATAGAAATATTTGCAGGTAATTCCAGCCTAAGCTCATTCATAACTTCTACCTGATAATCATTTTGTGAATCATATCTTGAACTTTAGCATACACAGCCAAATATCCTAAAAATTATAATAAAATTAATTATAAAATTAAAACAAAACACAAATCCAAACACAACGACAACTAAATGCGTATCTCTTTCAATTGGTTACGGGAACTCGTAGAAATTAACCAAACTCCAGAAGAACTAGCCCACACCTTGACAATGGCAGGGTTTGAGGTTGAAGATATAGAAGATCGGCGCACTTGGGCGGATGGCGTTGTGATCGGTAAAGTGCTGCAACGGGAACAGCACCCCAACGCGGATAAACTAAGTGTCTGTACAGTAGATGTAGGTGCAGAGGAAACATTAAACATCGTTTGTGGTGCGTCCAATGTCCGCGCAGATATTTATGTACCAGTTGCAACCAAAGGTACTTACTTACCCAACATCGACTTAAAAATTAAACCCACAAAACTTAGAGGTGTACCCTCAAACGGGATGATCTGTTCTTTAAAAGAACTGGGTTTACCTACCGATGTAGACGGGATTCATATTTTCACAGAAGAAAATCTCACTTTAGGTAGTGATGTACGTCCTTTTTTGGGTTTAGATGATGTCATTTTAGATGTCACCGCAACCGCTAACCGTGCAGATGCTTTATCTATGGTGGGTATTGCGCGGGAAGTTGCAGCTTTAACCGGTGGAAAATTATCTATTCCCCAACCACCAGCAGTTACAATTAATAATAATGCTGGAAATTTAAGCTTGAAGATTTCCGAAAATAAAGCTTGTCCTGCATACATTGGAACTGTTGTAGAAAATATCAAAATTGCCCCTTCTCCTGAGTGGTTAAAACAAAAATTACTTGCTGCGGGAGTCCGTCCCATTAATAATGTGGTAGATATCACCAATTATGTGTTATTAGAATGGGGACAACCGTTACACGCTTTTGATCAACAGCGTTTAAAATCTGTAGCTGGTGGTGAAAATTTAACCATTGGTGTGCGCTTTGCTGAAAGTGGGGAAACTCTCAAAACTTTAGATGGACAAACTCGCAATTTATCTACTCATAATTTGTTAATTACTGCTAATAATCAAGCTGTAGCTTTAGCAGGAGTCATGGGTGGTGAAGAAACAGAAGTTTATGAAGGAACAACCAGTTTAGTTTTAGAAGCTGCGTTATTTGACTCTGTTGCTATTCGTCGTTCTTCTCGCAGTGTGGGTTTAAGAAGTGAAGCTTCGGGAAGATATGAAAGGGGTGTAAATCGTGCCGAATTAGAAACAGCTTGCAACCGCGCTTTATCCCTAATTCAAGAACTAGCAAATGGTGTGATTACTCAACAGGAAATAGTTGATAATCGTCCTGATGCTTCCACCTGGTCCCATTCTATTGTTTTACGGTTAGATAGAATTAATGAAGTGCTAGGTCCCATTGATTTGGGATTAGAAACCGGAGAATTGGAAGCAGCAGATGTAGAAAGAATCTTGACTGCTTTAGGATGTGAATTAACTGATAAAAATGACCGCACTTGGACGGTAAAAGTACCACCCTATCGTTATCGTGATTTAGAACGGGAAATTGATTTAATTGAAGAAATCGCCCGTCTTTATGGTTATGATAATTTCGTTGATACTTTACCAGAAAAAACCGAACCTGGTTATTTACCTTTAGATCAGGAATTACTGCGGAAAATTCGCGCTTATTTGCGGGGTGAAGGTTTAACAGAATTAATGCACTATTCTTTGGTGAAACCAGGGGAAGATAAACAAATTGTTTTGAGTAACCCTTTATTTGCCGAGTATTCAGCTTTGCGGACTGATTTAATTTCTGGATTGATTGATGCTTTTCAATACAATTTAGAACAAGGAAATGGAGCGTTAAATGGTTTTGAAATCGGTCGCATTTTCTGGCAAGAAGAAGAAGGGTTAGATGAAGCGGAAATATTAGCTGGTATCATGGGTGGTGATACTAGCATTGGTAAATGGTCTCGTGGTGGAAGAGAACAACCGATGACTTGGTTTGAAGCGAAAGGTATTTTAGAAAATGTCTTTCAACAATTTGGTTTAGAGGTAGAATTTCAACCAGAAAATAGAGATTCGCGTTTACATCCAGGACGCACTGCTTCTTTATGGTTGGGTGGTAATAGACTGGGAACTTTTGGACAAGTTCACCCCCAACTGAGAAGGGATAAGGGTTTACCAGATGAGGTTTATGTGTTCCAAATTAGTTTGGATACTTTGTTAAATGCACTGGATAATGATGATTTACTAATTCCCAAGTTTAAATCCTATTCTACCTATCCCCCAAGTGATAGAGATTTGGCATTTTTTGCACCTGTGAAAGTCACAGTTTCCGAACTGGAAAAAGTGATTAACAAAGCTGGGAAAGGGTTGTTAGAATCGGTGGAAGTCTTTGATGAATACCGTGGTGAAAATGTACCTGCGGGTCAAAGAAGTTTAGCTTTTCGTTTAGTTTATCGTGCTGGCGATCGCACTCTCACTGATAATGAAGTTGAACCTGTACATAATAAAGTGCGGGAAGCTTTAGTAGAAAAATTCGGTGTGAGTTTGAGAAGTTAATTTATCAAAGTCCGCTGATAACTGCACCTTGGGCATACATAGGGAATAGAGTGACTGGTGACTGGTGATTGGTGACTGGTGATTGGTGATTGGGGACTGGTGACTGGTGATTGGTGACTGGGGACTGGTGACTGGGGACTGGGGACTGGGGACTGGGGACTGGGGACTGGGGAATG
>NZ_JACJPT010000054.1:0-33342 GCF_014696195.1 Sphaerospermopsis sp. FACHB-1094
CGGTTAACAAATTCCTCTGAATTACCAACTTCACATAAAAACCCATTTTCTCCAGATTTTATATAATCTTTCATTCCTCCTTGATTACTGGCTACTACACAAAGACCCCTTGACAAGGCCTCTAATGAGGTTTTCCCTGCTCCTTCTATGAAGGAGGGAAAAATAAAAATTCCAGATGAATCATATAAAGCAATAAGTTTTGGTTCTTCGGTACTTTTTATGGAGAACCCAGTTCAAAATCATTGAAAGCCTTATTGTGTCGGCATTTCATTGAAAATATTGGGCATAATTGTTTATAATCCTTACCCCGTAAGGGTTTTGTTGTTATCAATCCTCAATTACCATAAAATCTACGCAAGAACCTAAGTTTTTCTTGGGGTTGCCAATCTAGAACAGTCATTTTTTATGGCTAGACGACCTGTATAATCTATACGATTTAAAAGAATATGAATATTTTTGGATTTGAAATATTCATCAACAGCTTTTCTGGCTCCTTGCCAATGTCCGTAATCATCTATAATCAGTATTCCGTTGGGAGACAGCAAAGGAAACAAATACTCTAATTCTTTTTTCGTCGATTCATACCAATCTGTATCTAGACGAAGTAGTGATATCGATGAAGGTAAATTTAGTGGAAGAGTATCTTCAACTTTGCCTTTAACAAACACAAACTTGTCAGTTGGGTAACCAGTGGAATAACAATTCTCAGTTACAGTTCCCAGAGGAGAGTAACACCAATTAGAGGAACTATCTGTAATTTTTGTTTGAGAAAATTTCTTAATTGCATCCCCACCATCAAATGTTTTATCAAATCCTGTTGGGGAACTCATACCTTCAAACGTATCATATAGGTGAATTTTCTTGTATATACTTCCCATTTCTTTCATTTTTAATGCCATTGCCATAGCAGATCCTCCTTTCCAAACGCCACATTCAACCATATCACCGTCAATTTCATTGGAAATAATGTACTCAGTGGCTTTTATCAAGGCATTTAACCTTTCAACGCTTGTCATAGTGTAAGGTTTAACTTTATTACAAATACTAATAGTACATGGATCAAAATCTACGGGGAATTGAAGTATATTTGGGTCTTGATATTTTACAATATCTAATCCAAACTTGTTTATACCACGGAGTAGTTGTTTTTTTGCAAAGTTTTTTATTTTTTTGATAGTCATACTTCAAATGTGATGAACTTGGTTAAGTTGTTATTATATTTTGGGAAAGCTTCTGTGTAATTAGGGTTTGCTGAATAAACCTAAAACCTTGATATATCAAAGGTTAGAGGCTGATAAACACAGAAATTAGTGCAAGGGTTTTGAAGGGTATACCGGAAAAAGTGTGCATTTTTTGGGATTTCAAGAGATGGCAAAGAAATTTTCAAATCTTCTCCTGACTCCTGACTCCTGACTCCTGACTCCTATGCCCTCACGGAAAGACTTTCTCAGCAACCCCTAATTAAAGAGGTGCCAATAACCTACAATCCAGAGCGTTGATATAGCTCTGAGGATATCAATATGAAGAAGTTTATTCTTTTATTGCTTTGCCTTAACCATTTCTACTTATTTCTAATAGGATTTGGTAGTAGTCAACTGCTTTGTCAGCACAATTTTTCCATGTATAAGACCGTGAGTCAATTACAGCTTTTTCCCTCAAGCAAGTAGCAAACTCCAGATTTTCTAGCAAACACTCTATACGGTTAACAAATTCCTCTGAATTACCAACTTCACATAAAAACCCATTTTCTCCAGATTTTATATAATCTTTCATTCCTCCTTGATTACTGGCTACTACACAAAGACCCCTTGACAAAGCCTCTAATGAGGTTTTCCCTGCTCCTTCTATGAAGGAGGGAAAAATAAAAATTCCAGATGAATCATATAAAGCAATAAGTTTTTCTTGGGGTTGCCAATCTAGAAATACTACACGAGATAAAATCTGGGCATTGAGCAAGGATTTTAAATAATTATGGGAGTTAACAGGAGTAACCCATGTCATTGTGACATCGGGATTAGAAAGTAATATTTTGTTGATGATTGCAGCTAAGATGAGTGGTGCTTTAAAAAAAGCAGATTGCCCGACATAGAGAAGTTGCTGATGTCTTTCTAAGGAATATGATTGAGTCGGTGTATTGAAAAATGCTTCAGGAACTCCATGGTGTATGACTTTAATTTTATCCGCATCGATATTAAGCTTACTTACAAGACAGTGGCTATCATCTTCACAAGTAACAATGACACCATCGCAGTATTTAACCACCTCATGCCACTGACGCTGTAACAACTTACGTAAACCTGCCGTTAAGAACCCAGGAAAACGCGATTCTGGAACACCGAGTTTCTGATACCAGTAAGGTAACACTTCATCCACTCTTAACTCAACCCCATGACTGCGATTGATTACCAATCCTTTAAAGCCCCCCTGTTTTAAAGCCTTGGCGGCTAAATAAGCTTGAGGTTGACTCATTTGAATAACATCATAATCTTTTGTGGCGATCGCCTTCATAACAGCCCGGCGGTAGGCTCTAGGTTGCTCTAACAAGGAATGGAGATTACCGTGAGCAATGCGCCTGGGTCCTAAATCATCAGCCCAAATTTCATCTACCTCATGACCAATTTCTCTCAATGCTTGGTTGGTGTAATAAACTGTTCCTGCGGCTCCAGAGTTAGGATCGCAAGGAGTATCGGCAACTGTCAGAATGCGTAAAGAGGACTTCATCATCAATAGGGTATTGTGTGGACTTTAGCAAAGGGAAATTGCAGAATACTTTGCCCCAAACGGAACCATCCTTTCCAGTGCCAGGGACACAGACGTACTGTTTGCCATAGGTAGTTAACTGCTCGGCGATCGCCGTTGGTTAGTAATTGAGAACCCAAAAAATAGGCAGCTTGAGCAACAGCGAAGGGGTCGGGAGGATGTTTTGGCGATTTGTTGGCGAGGAGTTGGCTGCGTAGTTGTTTTGCTTCTTCTAGATAAACAGATTCTGATTGGCTGTTTAAACGGGCGGTTTTACACAGTTGACCCAGTTCTCCAAATCGAGATTGTATGGCACGATTAACACCGGAGGTAGAGTTAATCTCCCTGCGGTGAAGATATAGTATCTGGGACAGGCTGGCAAACTGGGCTTTTTCTGCTATCCTTAACCATAGATCTGAATCTTGAGCAAAATAGAAATCAGGGCGGTAACCACCGACGGCATTGTACACTGATTTGCGAAACAAAACACTACCATGGGCAGCCGGACCCTGGCGGCGATGAAGTAATTCCTGGGTGGCTATTTCAGGGCTTTCAGATCGTTGAATAATGGTCAGTGGCTCTCCTTCGGGTCCGATATATTGGGTAGAGCAGGAAACCATACCAATCTGTGGACTACTTTGGATTTTAGCCAATTGCAGTTCCAGACGTTGCGGGTAGGAGTAATCATCAGCATCCTGACGGGCAATGAATTCACCTTGGGCTTGGTTACACCCCCGGATTAAGGCCTGGGTTAGCCCAGTATTTTCTTGGTGAATCACTTTTATTCGTGAGTCCTGACTGGCTAGGCGATCTAAAATTGTTCCTGTTTCATCTGTTGAACCGTCGTTGATGATAATGAATTCAAAATCTGTGAAGGTTTGGTTCAAAATACTGTCTACTGAGGTTTTAACCCTCTGAGCATCGTTATAGACGCTCATAACAACGGAAATGATAGGCATACAGAAAGATTTTGATTTGGCTGAGTTTCTTAGCGGGGGGAAAACCGTAACCATAGGACTGTGAGAATGACTCCTAAACCAGCCCCCCAATTACGTCCGGTTAATGCTCCCACTAAAATGGCATGGCGACTGGGGTTAGGTAATCGCCAGTTGCTCGGTTGCCATAGACCGGTTTGATATGCTGTGTGGGCAATTAACCCTCCCAAACCTATACCAGTGCCAGTGATTGTAGCCACTAATACTAATCCTAACAATAGTTGAACCAGTGAAAGGGGCTGTCTCCTGCGGAGGCTGTGGGATGCTGTTAATATTGCGCCCACAAACAGACCAAACCGGAGTCCCCAATCTTGATGTTCTTGGGGGATAACAATGTAATCATAGCTGAGGCGATATAAACCGTAACCCAGCACTCTACCACCGATGGCACCAAACAATCCGGCGACAAAGATAATGAATATATACACCCCAAGGCGGACTGACTTGCTGCTCATCTGATGTTCTTTTCTACTTGTATATTGTTTCGGCACGCTAGACAAGTGCGCGGCTTACTTACTGGTGTTTAGATGATCGCCCTCCACACCACCATCAGGCGATCACCATACCACTAATATCGCTAAATCTTTTGGTAATCACAATTTCATCTATCCGAGGAATCTTGTGTCAAAGTCATTCTTTAACAACGCAAAAACAAACACTGCCAGCACGATATAGTTTATCTAATTCCTTTTCTTGTTTAGTCCAGTTCATTTTTCTGGGAGCTAAAAGAGGCATACCTTGATGGATTTTATCTAGTTGAGATAATAAAAACTTAATCACTCGGGGATATCTACCCATACGCGATAACGCTTGGATTGTATCCATAGAATCCCAAAGCCGATCAACTCGTAGACATTCTACGGACGATATCAAGGAGATAAAGCCCCAAGGTGTCAAATGAAAGTAGGATTCATGAAAAGGTTCTCCCTGAGAAACTGTTCCTATATAGGGTTTGCTGAATAAACCTAAAACCTTGATGTATCAAAGGTTAGAGGCTGATAAACACAGAAATTAGTGCAAGGGTTTTGAAGGGTATACCGGAAAAAGTGTGCATTTTTTGGGATTTCAAGAGATGGCAAAGAAATTTTCAAATCTCCTCCTGACTCCTGACTCCTGACTCCTGACTCCTATGCCCTCACGGAAAGACTTTCTCAGCAACCCCTATATATATTCCACCTGGTTTAAGAACTCTGGCAATTTCGTGAATAACAACATAGGGATTGTGTAAGTGTTCAAGAACTGCGTATGAAAGAACGCAATCGAAGGAGGAAGATGCAAAGGGAATGGCGTGAGCGTCTCCTAAAAAGTCGGCAGAAGTGTTTGTATAATCAATGCCAACATATTGGTGTCCAAGGTATTCAACTGGAATAGCTTGATCCCGTGGGCCACATCCTAAATCAAGGATTCTACCCTTTGAATGAAGATGAGACGCAATCACAGACATCAGTTCCCTGGAATCTCTCTGTGCGTTAGGTCCACTATAGGTAATTTCAGGCCGACTTTGTATCTTATCCCATGAGGCTTGGATATCAAAGATTGGAAGTCGAGGAAAACTAAGTTGTAAATTTTTCGGAGATTTGGGCTTAAGATTTTGACGACTACCTATAAATCCGCAGACTTGACAGCTAACAGAGCCTGAAGATAAAAAGATATCGGATAAACAATCTGGGCATCTTATGATCTCAAGATACCATGGATTTTGTTCTAGCATTGGGTTTTAACAGGGTGTTGGAAAATTTCTAGGCAGTAAAAATTGCGGAGGGACTAAATTTTAGGATTTAAATTCACTTGATAAATAAATTGTTTCTCACTTTATCCTCGATAAATGAATGTAGCAATCGATCCTCCATCCAATTCATGAATTAGCTCAATTTGATTGAGCTTGCTGTCGGTAAAAATTTTAGTTTGATTATAATGTAAATCAGGAATTTGTTTATATGTTTGCCAGTCCTGCATAACAATCAGAGTTTTGTTTTTTACAAAACTAGGACTAAATACATTCCACCAACCATCATTTACCAATAGAGTTCGACCACAGTCAACAATTATCATTTCTATCGGAGATGCAATATTCCAATCTACATTGTCTATATGTTCGTTTCCATCGTAATTGCATAACTTTTTTTGATTGATGATAAGTCTATTGTCAATTCCGAAGACTTGCATATAATGAGTAAATAATTGTTTAAAAGATTCATGATTTTTTGGCTTAGGAATAGGAATTTAAACGTCAATTAGCCATTTATCCATCCACGAGCTACGCCAAATAAAATCATCATAAACATCAATTTTTTGTGACTTGAAATTGGGATTATTGAGCAAACTCGAAACTAAATAATATGTTGATAAGCCAAGCCAAGGTCCAAGTTCTATGATTGACCCAAATCCAGAATAAAACCGCCCTAAATATAAGTAATACTGTTTTTCCGAAAGAGTAATCATTCCTGGAATTTTAACATCTTGTTTTAAAGATGTTGAATGCCATGGAGCATTCCTATCGAGAATTGATATTGAAAGTTTTTCGTCTTCATTGTATGATTGTATTACAGGTAAATTTGATGATTTAAGAGGAGTTTGTTTTATCCTGATACTTTCTTGCAAACAAATCCGCAACGAGAGAATTAAGTTTTCAATACCACTAAGAGTTGCAAAGGGTAACATTTGAAGACAGTTAAGGATGATTCTTTTTGTGAAGCGAACACATATATATCGTATCCGCTTGATTAACCCTATGAATTTCTTGTGAATCAGCAATAGTTTACTTGATGTTAGCATAATTCTTACTCCTATTATGTAACGCTGAAAATACCATCATTTTTTCCCCCAAACAAATCTGGGGATAGGACTTTATGGATATCCACAGTTGCTGGATGATCTTCATATCTAAGCCAACCAGGTCCAGGTCGGGGTATTGACCAACCTTGGAACCATTGAGGATTTGTGCCGGGGTGAGGATATTCCTGGGGTAATGTAATCATTTTATTATTGCGAACTGTGACCTGGGGATGCCAAGGAGGATTATTCATCCCTTCCACGGCAAAGAGATTTTCTTCCACCCATACATCTTTAACAGGTGGACCCCAATAGGCAAGATAACGCCCAACAAAGGTATTATTGCGAATCTGAATATTTTGAATCGGGCTTTGATTATTGGGCGAACCGGGTTTATACCAAGGATTGAGTAACTTGACTTGGGAGCCATTGACCCCACCAGCAGGATGCAGGAATCGGTTATTTTCTACTAAAACTGGCCCGGTTAAAACTGGACTTAATCCTAGGTTTTGTTCAAAGTCGTAAACTAGGTTGTGATGAAAATGAACTTTTTCAGCAGGTCCATCCATTTCGATCGCATCATCCGTACCATACATTAAAAGATTACCATAGATATTTGCCCCATTCTGCCCGGGTTTATCCAGATGGGGGGAAATCTGCAAGGCATCACCACCGTGGCTAACCACATTATGACGAATCACTAAATTAGGAAAACTTGCAGAAATCAGTGTAGAGTTTGAGTAGTGAGCGTATACTTCATTCCAGGAAAGCCAATTCTTTAGCCAGTTGTATTGGGGATAATTATGGTAAAGGTTATATTCAACTACCAGATGGGATGGTACATTGATGTGAGGTGAAGCACTAATTCCTGTGCCAGCGCCTGTGAGCAGAGTATTTCTAATAGTAATGTAACCACTATCCCACAGCAAAAAGCCAGAACCAACGCCAAGTTCTAACCGTAGACCGTCAAAAACTAGATGTTGTGCCTCTAGCCAAATATTCGCCACCCGACTATTGCCCCACTCTCGCGGTGACGGAATTTCTCGATGAAATACTAGCTTTTGATTATTTGGTATTTCTCCATGGGGTAGAAAAAGATAAAAACGCTTTGTTTCCCTATCGTAGGTAAAAGCACCGTAGGAGTTGGGTTGACTTACTAAGGTTTTCAGTCTTTCTATTCCCCCCCAGCGAACATCATAAAGAACACTGCCGTTATACAGGGCATAGTAGATAGGCCAAGGGGTCTGGGTTGAATATAGTCCATTGCCATGCGATCGCCAGGTTAGATATTGGGTTACCTGTGGTGGAACAGCATTAGTGATGGTTACTGTTCCCGGTTGTTGGGCGCGAAAGGTAATGGGGCGATTGGGTGTTCCCCCACGGCGAACCCGCAGGTCTTCCCGATAGATACCGGGTAAAATAACTACCTCTTCTCCCGGTGTGGCCATATTCGCAGCCCGTTGTATAGTTTTAACAGCCCTTTGGGGACTGTTGCCTAGATTCCAGTCAGATCCCTGGGGAGAAACGTAAATTTTACCCTGGCGCAACCAAGGGGTTGGGGGTTGCCATAGATTGATGGCGGCTAAGAGGGTGCTAATTATTAGCAGGATGTCCCGCGGATAGTTTTTTATATTTTCCGACATCTAACGGCTTTTTTTCAAGGCTTCTGTCCAGGTTACTGCTCTTGGCCAACCCAAAACTTTTGTTAACGCTTTGAAGGTTCTAATTTCCCAATGTGCATGGTGGGTAGCAACCATCTCAGTGGCAAAGCTGAGGGCTTCCTTAGCTTCTGCTATCAGTTGTCGTTCGCCGCATAGTCGAGCAATCCAGAACATTTTACGAGAAAATTGTTCTAGATAACTCCAATCAGTTAAGCCCTGGGATTTCATCCGCAGCCAAATCGATTTATGGGCCCGGAAGAAATCACGGGTGAAGACTGGGGTAAATCCTGTTTTCATCCCACTGGAGCGATCGCCGTCATGATCACGGACTAAAGCTAATGGTTCAGAAACTTGTGCTATTTTAATATCTAACATTCCCGCTCGCAGGTCGTGTTCCCAGTCTTCCATACAACAGAAGTTTTCCCATCTTTCCATGCGAGAATATAAACGACTGCGCCAAAGAGGAGAGATGGTGTGCCAACCACGGTGGATCAAAAAATCTGGAAAAATCCGTTCTATTTCCTCTGCTGTTCTCGCCCAAGTTTTTGTTTCCCCCGTTACCATGTTAGTCCGCAGGGTTTGGCAATAAGCAACTTCTGACTCTGGATTGTTTTGCAAGGCTTTAACTTGTAGTTCAATCTTTGTTGGCAGTAATAGGTCATCAGAATCAAGGTATTGGATAAATTCTCCTGCGGAGTGGGATAGCCCTGTGTTGCGAGCAATGGCTGGACCAGAGTTGTTCTGATAAACATACCGAATATAATGGGGATATAGTGATGCCAATTCCTTAACTACTTGGGCAGTATTGTCAGTAGAACCATCATCAACAACCACTAACTCTATTGACTTGTAGGTTTGCTTCAAGACTGACTCAATGCACTCTCGAATCATCCTTTCCCGATTGAAAACAGGAATAATTATACTGACAAGTAAAGGTTTCATGACTTAATCTTAGGGTTTAGGAGGGTTTTGACTTTATGTTGACCTTTTTTATATCTAAACAAAAAAACCATCAGCCCTAAACCAGTGTGGTAAACAAACAGACCAGAAAGGTTGATAAAGGACAAGTCCACGGTTTAACATACCAGCAACATAACTCATGGAACTTTTTGCCATCACTAGGCAGTCAGCGTAAGCTAAATGATCCATAACGGAAAACACATTCATGTCAACAAAAAGTCTTACGTCCTCATCCTCAAGAATCTTTAAGTCATCATCATCGGAGTAGGAAAATATGTAAAATCTAGGACGGGCTTTTCTAAAGTAAAAACGTAGATGATTAATTAATGCCTGGATACACTGGCTTGAGGTATAACGCTCAGTCCACCTATTGATAGTAACATCTCCTCGCCTCATATGTATTGCAATATTGAAGTCAAATGGGGAGTAAACAAGTTGTGGATTTCTCCTCAAGAAAAAATGATTCCTTATATTGTCCAAAACATCTACAAATTCTTGAGGGTTTCCATCACTATAGCCATGGCAGTATAAAACACGTATATTTAGATCGTTTTTACTGGTAATAGCTTCATAAATTTTATCAACAATTGAATGATAATTGTCTACAAATAAATAGTCTTGATTATTTAATCTAGGACTGTATAGATTAGTAAGGTCTAGATAATTTTCCCACTTTGCTTCCCAAAGAGGATCATTGTTATAGTTATGCTCAACTTTAATCAGTGGCGTATGATGATATCTTATACCCATACTATTAGCAAAAACTATCGTTGAGATACAAGCATGAAGTTGTGCGCCGCCTCCGTCTCTTTTTCCCGCACAAGTTATACTTATTTTTGCTTTTTCATCTAGGGCGCTTTTTTTAATGTATTCAAGTTTTTGACTGTTTTTTTTTGCTTCTTAAACCATTAATATGCCGGAGATATTGTTGAAATAATCCGGATTTTTCTAGATTAGAAAAACGGTTTTTTGTTAGCCTATTTAATAGCATAAATTTCATCGAATAAATCAGAAGTGGTTTTAGTCAATGACGTCCAAATAAAATATCAGCTTGTAATGGGTTTCCTTTAGAATCAAAACAAAAGCCATCCATCAAAATAGGCTGAAAATCAAATAATCTTAGATAATCGACAATTTCTGTCCAAATAGGAGCACCTTCGTATAGTGGGATGAATT
This sequence comes from Sphaerospermopsis sp. FACHB-1094, assembly GCF_014696195.1. Classification (NCBI taxonomy): domain Bacteria; kingdom Bacillati; phylum Cyanobacteriota; class Cyanophyceae; order Nostocales; family Aphanizomenonaceae; genus Sphaerospermopsis; species Sphaerospermopsis sp. FACHB-1094. Next base: position 10,304 of record NZ_JACJPT010000054.1, read on the forward strand.
GAATTTCGCTAACAATGTATTCAACATCCTTAATTCTTTCACCACATCCTCTTAATGCATATAGCTCAAATCCTTGAATATCAAGTTTAAGTAATTTAACATCCTTAATATCATGCTCATCAAGATAAGAATCTAAGCGAATGACATCAACATAGTACTTTTTATGTTCGGAAAAATCAATATGACTCCAACCTTTTTTGGTTGCCTCAGCCGTGGGTAAAAAGGAACTGGAAGGATGAAATTTACTCACTATAAACTCTCGCTTTTCATTATTTTCACCAACTCCAACCCCGACAACATGGCAACGTGGTTTTCCTAAGTTTCGCCCAAAAAGCGTTGCTTTATTCTTGAGTTCTAAATATAATTCTTGATTTGGCTCAAAGCAATGAACAGTAGCAAGGGGAGCGTGTAAAAGAATATTGCCAGCAAATCCTCCTCTATTTGCGCCCACATCTAAAATCACACATTCTTTACTACCAAAATCAATCAAGTCTAGGACTGGCCTTGAAGGAACAAGATTTAATTTAAATTTTTGTTTAATCTTGCGGATATAGTATTTAATCAGATCCATAATTTTATTTGCAGATGATGTTCAATAGATAAAAATCATTACAACCAATAGTTGTTATTTTCACATAACCATATTGTTGCAGATAACAGGAAACAGATTTGTCAGAGCCACCAGAGTTGTCCTCTATGACTAGTAAATTTGGCTTGTATTTAGAAAAATTAATTCCTTTTAAAACATCTATTTCTACTCCCTCAACATCAATACTTATAAAGTCAATATTGTCTATTTCATACTCTTTCAAAATGCTATCCAAGTTACGTGAAGGGACATCCACTGTTGTGATTATTCCTTTTTCGGATTTAATTCTCTGTAATTGCTTATCATTTGCTGATACAAAGCTTAGAGTGTCAACCCCCCCATTACCTGTAACCACAGAGAAATTAATATTACCACCGTCTGTTGATCCTAATGCTGTATGGAGGGTAATAGAATTAGGTCGATTGACTTTACACTGTTTAGCTAATTCAGGATGGGCTTCAACTAAGATTCCCTTCCAACCAATTTTCTCAAAAAAGTAACTATTACTTAATCTAATTCCGTCATAAGCGCCAATCTCAATAAAAAAGCCATCAAGTTTAAAGTCAAGCAGTTGCCATATATATAGTTCTTCTCCATGTTGAGAATAAGTTGAAAGCTGACTGCAAAAATTTGGTACTCGAGCGCGAGCCTCAGCAAGACAAGCAATACGACTAAGATTAATACACTGCTTTTCTTGTTTGAGTAATTTAGACTCTATCTGGAATACTCTCAGGTAAGTATCTCGTATCTTGCTATACAGCCCAACAAATAGAATTGCTAGAGCAGTTATTAAAAAAAGGAAAAGTATAATAATTGGCATATTCATTTAATTTAAATTGATTTGGATATTTTCCCACAATTGGCGGCTTTTTAGGGTAATTTTGTACCGTAAATACGATTCTCGATTTAGATAGCGCTGACTTGAATTTAGAAGATTTAATGGAATTTGAGAAGATAAACGTGAGAGTAAACCCTGATGATTATGCCAATTCTCTCGAATAGCCTTAAGTTTGTTTTCAATCAGAAATGGATACATTTCATCGTAAAGATTGGGAGATAAGTTATCTAAAATTGATATTAGTTCCTCTTTGGTGTTGAAAGTCAGTATCCCTTTTGGATTAAACAATTCAGAAATCTCAGGACAACCATAATAAATGGGAACAGTCTCTAAAAGCAGGCAATCAACAAGTTTTTCAGAAAAGTAATAATTACTAGCCACATTTTCCATGGCAATGGAAAAATAATAAGGGGCGATCGCCTCTCGTTTCCCTGGTACAGGATTAATTGATTTACCAAAGCACTCAACATTATTTGCAGTTAAACACAGATCGGCGATTTCTCGACGAAATTTATAAGCCCCATCATCGGGATGAGCTAAACTCCCCATAAATGATATTAATTTTGATTTTGGTGGATGATCGGCTAAAATCTGTTCTGAGTCTATCTCATTTGTAATGCCTAGCCAGTTGGTTCCAAATATTAGAGGTTTAAAAGGCTTTCCCAAATCCAGTAAGTGTTGTTGGTGTGTGAAGACAATGGGAAACCTGCGGACAATTTGGGCAATATGCTGGTAAGAATAATCAATTGGACTTTCTGTTAACATAGCAATGCGCCGATCTCTTGGATAGCGAAATACTTCATTGGATAAGACTGCCTTGCTTGCAAAAAGTCCCAGAACAAACTCCTGACCAATTTTTAAACTCGGTTCAAAAATGAAGTTAAAAGTTTGGTCTTGGAACCTGACGGTAATCGAGTCTTGACTTACCTGCTCGCCATATACATCAATGTTATAGCATTTCATTTTTTTGCTTGAGTGTATTAATCCGAACCTGAGATGAACAGGTCATTTTTTGAACAAGAATTTGATTATTGCGATCGCCGTTGGCTTTTTTGGGAGCGGAGGGGTGCCAAAGGTGAATGAAAGGCAACCACCCCCCTTCAGATATTTTACAAGTGCGTAAACGATCTAAAAATTCAGTGTCTTCTCCCCCCCATCCCCAAAAGTCTTGATCATGTCCACCAATGTCCCAGTAAGTAGATTTGTGTAATGCTAGAGGGGTAGGAGTATTTTCAACTATTTTCTCTACATTTATGCCAGATACCAATTCCTGGGCATTAACTATATGTTCAGTTGACTGACTATCAACATAAAAAATTAATCGTGCTAACCTGGCACTAGAAATTTTACCTAAAACTTGATTACATTCAATGACAAAATTAATTGGAACAACAAAGTCAGCATCTAAAATAATTAGTTTTTCAGATTTAGCTTCTCTAGCCGCTTTATTCAGTGCGGAACTCTTATTAAACCCCTTCTCAGGTTGCGGGTTGACTTGATGAAAATAACGAACATCAGTGGGCAACTTATTTGTCAACAGAGGTTCGGGGGATTGTTCAACAACAATGATTTCGTAATCAACATCAACTTGGGCACGGGCTGAGGCTAAAGCCAATTCAAATTGCGGAAAACGCTCTATACCGCCAACAACAAATAAAATTGAACAATCTGGCTTGTTTGATAAATTACTTTTAGATTCAAAGTTGAGTTTTACAGGATATAGTTGTAAAACGTGCTGTAGAATACCTAACCCCACCCCGGGAAAAACCCGTGAAACTGTTAGCTGGGAAGAAAATTGCCACTGACAAATTCGCCCCCCGGTAATTAGATCAGGTTGCAAAACTTCAGAACGATTACACAGATCCAACCAGCTTAAACCCAGCAATTGGGCTAATTTAGGGGATCTTAATACTAACTCCGTTTGCCAGCGCTCGTTCAGCCAACATCCTAACTGCTCTTTTAATGTTACCATCGGTTATCTGTCTCCTAGTTTTTTGGCAGGGACTCCACCCCAGATTTCGTAGTCAGGAATATCATGATTAACAACTGCATTGGCAGCGACTACAGCACCATTGCCAATAGTAACCCCTGGCAACACGGTTACACCAGATCCTAACCAGACATCATTCCCTAGGATTACACCAGTACGGTTTTGATCTGATGGTTGGACTTTAATCGGTAAACTCCTGTGTTTTTGATGATTACTGGCAACTAATGTACAGAATTGGCTGATCAGACAGTCTTCCCCAATCTGGATGTCACCACCCCCAGCTCGTAAATTATTGTACTGCCCAATCCAAGTGCGATCGCCAATGATAATATTGCCGTAGCCATTCAGGGGATCCCCAAATGCCAGTATATTTCCTTGACTGATGGTGACTTGTCCTGTAAGTTTTAGTCGTTGAGGTTCGTGATTGATCAAAATCACATCATTACTAATTTTCGCTTTGGGAAAAGCTTGACGTATTCGGTCGACCTTAGCCAAGTGAAAGCGACGTTCTCCTAAATCGCGGATTAACAGCGGATCGCGCAGTTGCCAGATTCCTTGAAACCAAGTTTTTAGCATTGGTTACTTAATAAGGTTCTCCATATATTTTTTCACTTGTTGAGCACCAGTCTGCCAGTTTAGAGATCGAGCAAATAGTTGATATGAAGAATGGACTAATTCTGTGTACTGTTCAGGATTGGAAGTAATCTTTATAATCCAGTTTGTAATTTCTTCAACCGAAGCATGAAGGGGGAACAGCTTACCATTTTGATTGTTTATGACTGCTGAACTCACTCCACCGACATCGTGCGCAATAGATGGAACTCCATAGGCGCTCGCTTCACAATAGACAATTCCAAAGGTTTCTGCCACTGAGAGCATTATAAAAAAGGTAGACTGCTGAAAAATGCGCTCAAATAATTCCTTGCCTTCAACCGTTGATTTATCTACGAAACCATGATTGATGATAAAAGGCTCAAATGGTAAAATTTTAGGGTCGATCCATCTAGCACCTAAAATATGGAGTTCAGCCGGATATCCTTGTCGATTAAGTGTACGGACAACTTCAACGACTTTATTGCCTCCTTTTCTCGACCAATCTGTTCCCATGTATAAAAACTTTAAAGGAGTCTCTAGGCGGGCGGAAATAATCGATTCAAAACTATCAAAGTTAGGGCTGCTCAGTAAGTTTGCTCCATAAGGAATTGTTTTGACTTTTGATGCATCTACACCGTAATGATTAATTGCGTTGTTTACTGCCCACTCTGAAGGGAAAATTAGTAAACTCGCTTTTTCATACGCCAACCTGTCCGCTTTTTCTGCTTTGATATAGGACTCTTTACATAAATTTTTGTACCAAGGGTAAAAGTTATAACAATTATTAAACGTTGCTTCACCCCAAATAACTAAAGGCGCGTTAATTTCAGTGTTTACTGAGGCAAAAGGTAGTGAATCAATGCTGAATATAATATCAGGCTTTATCTCTAAAAGTTTCGTTCTTACTTGATTCCAATACTGTCGAATAATCGGAGGTTCACGATCTCGCAAAAAACTTTGCTTTATGTATTTACGATAAACGTAATGCTTTGCCTTAATGCCAAAAGTTGCTTGCTCCTCTAACGGAGTGATGTAGTGAATATCACAACCAACACTCTGTAGTGATTGGGCGATATTATAGGGAATTCCAGAGTAAGCCTTGATATCTAAAGCATTGGGACGACTGACAAAAGCTAATTTCATATTTATTGCCTAAATCAAAAGAGAGAGCAAGTGAAGTTATAATCGAAACACCAATTATTTTTTCTTCAACCTCGTCCAGGTAAGGACTTGTAGTTTTTGAGGAACTCTGTTAGGCTGGAAGTATTGCCCTATAGTTATTTAAGCCTTTGCAGTAAAACTAGGGTTTTCAAGTTGGACAAGGTTTATACTAAAAAGACAGAAATCTTCAGAGAAGTTCATTTGGCTCTCCTAGACTATATATGACCATTTAACACTTAATCCTTAGTTAAATTCATTATGTATCAAGAGATTCAATAAAATCAAAATCAATTTTTATTAAATCTATTATTTTTGATTGATGGAATCGTTATACACTAATGGTTTTAACCGTTGTTTTTTATTAAATTACCATAGCCACTCTAGGATAGGCGTTTATTTTAAGACAAAAAATAAATCGGAATTGTTGCTATACATATGATAATTAGGACTAAACTTTTTTATTAATTTTAAGCAATCATGATACTTTAAATGCCTAAACTCGATAAGGAGCATTTGAGGAGGACACTGCTTTAGACTGATTTGTCTTGCAACTTGATAGTCATAACCTTCAACATCAATATGCAAGAAATCGATCTTTTGAGATTCATAATCATGCTTGGCAAGCAAATCGTTAAAAGACAATGCTTGTAATTTTTCTTTCTTAATATAAGGAGTAATTTTTTCCCCAAAGTGCTTTATTATATGCTCTTGAGAAAGACTACTTATTTGATCATAATACCAGGGGAGATCAAAAACTTCTTGAGCAGCAGGATTAACAACGTAGAAATCTACTGTTTTCGCTTTATCTGAAATAACGCTCTGCTCAAAAATCAAACCAGATCGCATTGAATAGTTTTTAATTAGTCTTTCGTATAACAGAGGAATAGGTTCAACTAGAATGCCCTTCCATTTACTCGATATACTGACAATTTCATAGATAGGATCTCCAGTTTTTCCATCATTTGATCCTATTTGAACAAAAAATACGTCTTTTTTGTCTTCGCTATATTTAATGATAACGTTTTTTATTTCTTTGTCTGAAATTTTTGGTATTTTTAGAAGCTCTACTAAATCAGTAGCAGATGCTTTTTTGGTTTTAAAAGCTCTGTACGCTTCTCTTAGCGAGAAAATGTAAGGGAAAATAATACTTGGGATGATAAAGCTAAACAGAGAAAATATCATATTTATTGAGTAATGGTTGCAAATATTTTGTTTTCATCAATATTATTCTTGATAAGCAATCTCTATTTTTTTTGCGAGTACGCACTTTTTTGTTCTTTGGTTATTTGCCACTTTGTTATAAGTTGAAATCTTCTAATTTAGATAATTCAAAAAAAACTTCTTGATGTTCTTCGTAAGCTTGCCAACTGTGGGGCCATTCTCCTCCTGCTCCCGTATTTGGGCAAGTTTTCCCCAGAAATTGACGAATATATTCACCTGTTGAGTTACCAAGCCATCGATCTAACCTAGATTGATCCCCTGTGGCATTTTTGCTGTTAACAACACTAACAGCCTTCAAAGGCATTGAAATGACAGACTGAAATACCTCGTTCCATTGTTTGATCGAGGCTTCCTCTGAATATCTTAGCCTTGCTAGATCCCAAGCATTCTGACGGATATTTTGCCAACACTCTGGATCTGAATATAGTGTAATCAATTGCTGGGTTGCTGTTTCCGTATCTCCGACATTAAAAAGCAGACAATTTTCTCTATTTTTGAGGGCATTTTCTAGACCGCTTCCTATATAACGAGAACTAACCACAGGTACCCCCATTGCCATTGCTTCCCAAATAACGATTGGGCCTGTTTCCCAACAGGATGGCATTAACAAGGCATCGGCCTGAAAATAGGCTTTTTCCCACAGTTCATGGGAAGGGACATGGCCTAAAAATGAAACCTCTCCTGAGTTAATGAATTGTGATAAACGATCACGTAGTCTGATTTCTTCAGGTCCAGTACCCACAATTTTCAAGTGGAAGGGAATCTGTTGACTGCTTAAGTTCTCCAGAATAGCGGGTAAGTCATGTACTCTTTTTTGTTGCTGCTCTAGTCTTCCGACAAAAATAATTTTAAATGTTTTTTCGGATTTGCGAGGGGTTAAAGGCCGAGTTGGCGCTCCACAGGGAGCGTAAAATACTGATGATTTATCTAGGCTAGAATAATCCTCTGCTAACTTACAAGCCAATTTATTTGTACAAACTACGGCATCCAGGGAATTTTTAAATAGTTTCATGTCGGCAAATAGGTCTTCCTGAATACCGTGACAGGTCATCACAATTTTAGCTTGAGTTTCACCCCGACTTCTGAGTTCTGCTGTAGCGGCGATCGCATCAGGAATATTAACCGTCACCACAATATCCGGTGAATATTCTTGAATTGCCCTTTGCACCGCCCACCGTCGTCCTTGGGGAGTTCCAGTTTTGCAGGTAATGGCGATCGCGCTTTCACAGGGATGAACTGCTAAATAGTCAGCGACTCGATGATACCGAGTCCCTTCTACTAGCCCCAAGGTAGTGCGCCACCCCAGTTGTTTTAGACCAGGTAACAGATAGTCTAACCAAGTTGCCAAGCCACTAAGGGTGTAAGCGGAGGGTGCAATAAAAAGAATGTGAGGATTCATACAAATATGCTAGTAATAATACATAAAGAGTTATTCTTTTCTCAACCAAAGGCTTGCCCCCGAATTTTTCAGACACAGTGGCATATATTCTTGTAATATTTCCGGGTAGCGAACTGCTAAAGCATTTCCCCAAAGCTTTATTTTGAAATTCTGGTTAAACATTAAGAGCGCACGCAATAAATATGCCTCATTCCACGACCGCCCTCCCCTGACCCATTCCTCTAAGTATTCAAATGGATAAAAAATATCATGAAAATGAATCCATACCCCCGATTTAAGCCTGGGAAGCACGTCAAAAACCAGAAAGTTAACATCACTTACCGCCTTGGAAACATGGGATGAGTCAATCAATAAAATATCTCCCGGTTGCAAACGCTCAAACAGTTCTAGATCCTGTTCTTGTACCTTCTCTTGAATAATTGTTATTCTTGACCTATCCGCGCTTCGCAAGTTTCTTATTAGGCGATCAGGGTAGGGTTCAATAAATATACAATTAATTGAGTTATCTAAAAACTGCTCATTGACATCTAGAATTAACGAAGATGAAAAACCAGACCCAACTTCTATCAAATTTTTTGGCTTTAAATACCTGAGTAGGGAGTAAAGTATAATTCCATCCGCATAAGTGAAAAAACCATTTTCATAAAAATAACGATTATTGTTGTCTGTGCGCTGATGTTCTGAGAATGGTATATCTTTATAAAAACGATTTGCTAAATCTTTTAGTAAAGAAATTTGCTCAGACCAGTAAAGCTCAATTCCGCCAATATCTTTTACCTGCGAAGGATCTATTCGATTATCGAAATAATTTATTAAGTCTTCATGATCTGGAATGGGAGAGTAGTAATGTCCCGGCAAAAATTCTTGTTGATATTTCCATTTTTCCAGTTCTTTTAACAGAAAATCTCTTTGTGCGATAAGACTACGAAATCCTGGCAACCTTTTAATAACTTGCTTAAGCATTTTGGCTATTTATATTAATTGTTTATGTTAAAGATTATATTATTCGGCAGTATCAAGGTCTTTCAAAACTTGGGAAATTTCCTCCAGCAAAGACTCAGAATGATGACGATAAAATAACGGCCACTCTTCTCCACCAGGGGGAATGGGTGACCCCAACAAAAACCTACGGAGGCGACGTAACCCGTCAATGACACTGGCTGGAATCCCCAACTGTTCTAATCTTCCAGTTGTGGTGGGAATTTTGGGTAAAGGAGACGAACTTAAAAGCGGAGGGCGAGCCATGACTTGTTCTAAAGTTATGTTCCAACTAGTGAGGGAATTTTCCCAAGTATAGGGCTGTCCATGCACTTGCCCATTGCTAGACAGGCGGTGTCGTAAATCACCATCCTCGGCTAAACGCTGAATTTGTTTAGCCGCGCCAGCCATATCTCCCACAGGGAAGGACAAACCGGTTTCGTTTTCTTTGACTAAACCTTCGGCGTAAAAGCCGACATAACGGGAAGTGACCGGGATTACACCGTGCATCAACGCTTCCACAATCACAATGCCAAAGGCTTCCGATGAGGATAGTAAAATCAGTACGTCAAGGTTGGGAAATATTTCTTGATAAACAACCAGGCGAGACAAAGCTCCGTGGAGTTTAACTTGGGGAGCTTTACCCAAAGCTTCATTGAGTTGAGCAAAACAAGATCCGTCCCCGACAATATCTAATTGATAATTTAGGTTCAGCTTTTCGAGTTCTTGATACAGGGTAATTAAATCCGGCGATCGCTTGTCAAGGGTGGTTAAGCGGCCAATATATCCTATGCGAATAGGCTTTGCATTTCCTGATGAGATTGGACGTTGTGAACTGCATTTTGGCTGATTAGCACCGTTGGGGATATGAGTCACTCTGTCTGATGCAAACCCTCCCCAGTTAATTAAAACTCGTTTGGTTAGCTCTCCAGGGCAAATTACTTGGTCAATCCCATCCCGGTAACTTCTGAGATCGGCAAGCATTGGCTCTAAGTTTCCCTGAGCATGAATTACTAAACGAGTATCTAGCCGTTTTTGCTTGCTGCGAATCCCAGCCTCATAAGCATCGGCGATTCCCAATGGAATCACTATGTCAGGTTTAACTCCTTCAATACAGCGCATTAATGCCTTAACTCTACCTTCTCGATTACAGCCCCGTCCATCGACTTCAATGGTTTTTAGCTGGGGATGAACAGCACGATAGCGCTCTGGTTGGTTAAACTGCTGTCCTCGCAATAACCCGACTAATACTTCAAATTGATGCGTTGTTAAATATTCATAAATTTCATCAAGCCATGTCTCCACGCCGCCTGCGATCGAACTAGTTGGCATCAAAAACAAGAACCGTTTGGGATAACTCATGTCTAACTAGTCAGGCCTTCCAATTCAATAAACCGTTTAACTTGATTGACAAAATTTTGGTGACTTAATTCTTTTTCCCCAACCCAAGCAACCGTTTTAGCGGAGGCTTCATAAAGACTGGTATTTTCCGCTAGGGCGGTAATTTGTTCAGCAATGATTTTTGGATCTAACGAAGTACAAAGCGCACCCAATGGATACTGCGCGTAAAAATCCACCAATGAACCATATTCAGGCACGTGGGCAAAAATTGGACGGCCGAGGTTAACATAGGTACTGAGTTTAGTGGGGAAGGAGAGTTGAGCCAAGGGTTTGAGGTAGGAAGCAAAGGGATAAGGAACATAGAGCAAATCGCACTCAGCTAGTCGTTGTCTAACTTCATCAGTGGTTCGCCAACCTAAGTATTCAACATGGGCGGGGCTTGTACAGGGTAGGGTGATTTTTCCCGACATGACAATCAATTTAATTAGCTTGTTACCCCCAACTTGCCAATTGATATAAGCCAGAGCTGCAAACAATGCCTGCCAAGCATCAGGGGCATACATCCCCCCGGAAAAGCCGATGCGGAATTCATCGGTTGATGAATATTCAGTCCGAGCTATTACCTGATTAGATAGTCCATGACGGATAATTTCACAACGGGCTGTGTAGCGTTGTTTATAGCTTTGAGCCATAGTTTCACAAATCACACCAGTCTTAACTGATTTTTTCAGGAGTAGACCAAATCTCTTTCGGGTGCGAAATCGCATGGTAGCGTCAAGTCCACGCTGTTGGGTGAGGTAATCAATGTCATCCCAGACCTGGGTGTATAAAGGTAAATCACACTTTCCCATCAAACCAAACAGGGCATCAACCACCACGGTTGTATTCAAAATGCCCCAGATACTAGTGATACCTAATTCCCTCACTTGCTGCTCGATCTGGCTAACTAGGACTTTGATCTGTCTATCGTAAAATAGTAATCGTTCACCCGCACAGACTAAACCCCCCAAACGTCCACCCCAACGCCGAACGGCATGTTCTGGGGGAGATTTTAGCGGAAAAATTGTATTCAACTGCTCACTATTACCCCTAGCTTCCTCGGTAAAGGTCTCCCCAGTTAAAAGAGGAGCAACAATAAACTCTTCTCTTTTGAGGCAGGTCAACATATCCCGCAACAAGATTTCTCCCACGTTAGCCCCTCCAGGGACAACGGAACCAATAACAATTAATGTTTTTGTCATCGCTGCAATAGGTACATGGTAGCCATTTCCTGGAAAATGCTATCTAAACTGCGGGTAATTTGCCAGTCGGGAAAATGGTTGTGAATTTTACTTAGGTCACTAATATAACAAATGTGATCGCCTTCGCGATTTTTATCGACGTAAACGGTTTTGAACGGTTTATTTAAAAGCTGTTCCGCCTTGGCGATCGCCTCAAGGACGGAAATACTGTTTTTTCTACCACCACCCAGATTATAGACTTCACCGCAACGGGGATGTAAATAAAATTGATGCAACAAAGCACAGACATCAGAGGCGTGGATATTATCCCGCACCTGTTTACCTTTATAACCGTAGATTTTATATTCTCTTCCTTCCGCACAGGCTCGCACCACATAAGCTAAAAAACCATGGAGTTCAGCAGCGCTGTGGGCTGATCCCGTCAGGCACCCGCCGCGAAAACAGGCGGTTTTCATCCCAAAGTAGCGGCCATATTCCTGTACCATCACATCCGCTGCTACTTTACTCGCACCAAATAAACTATGTTTACTCTGGTCAATGCGACAGGTTTCGGTAATACCGCCATAGTCCTGGGGATTGGCATAGTCCCAACGGCTCTCTAGTTCCACCAATGGCAACTCATTGGGGGCATCACCATAGACTTTGTTAGTGCTGAGGAAACAAAACACTGCTTCAGGGCAAGCCCTTCTGGTGGATTCCAGCAAGTTTAGTGTGCCAACGGCATTAACATCAAAATCATCAAAGGGACGACTGGCGGCTAAATCGTGGGAGGGCTGGGCTGCGGCGTGAATAATCAGGTCAAATTTTTGTTCTGAAAAGAGGTTCAGAATAGAGGGGCGATCGCGGATATCAAGGGAGAAATGCTGATACTCCGGACAGTCAACTTGTAACTGCTGCAAATTCCAGGTAGTGTCACCGTCTTTGCCAAAGAAGTCGGCTCGCATATTATTGTCAATACCTGTAACCTGCCAGCCCATTTGGGTGAAATAACGCACCGATTCAGAGCCGATTAAGCCAGCGGAACCGGTGACTAACAGTTGCTTATCAAAAGGCATATTTACAATGAAAAAGGTTTCTAATACAAAAGGAAATCTATATGTAAAAAAAATACGACTAAATTAAGTAGAGTAACTAGATACCGAGATTTTCAAAAATCGCATCTGCGAAAAGTATTTTATCGCCGGATCGAGAGCGAAATTGCTCCAGATTGCCCCGATAAACAAAACCCAAATTGCATAGGTATTTGTAGATATCATCAAACAGAGGTTGTTTTTCATAAAACTCATAAAAAGAAACCTCAATAATTACTAGCTTGGCACTTTTAAAAGTCTTCTCTCCTCCTTTAATAACAGAAAGTTCATAGCCTTGTACATCCAGCTTAATTAAAATATTATCCCCAATAGTTTGATTGTTCTCTTTTACCCATTGGTCTAAACAAGTTTGTTGAACCATAACACTGGTATTAACTGATGATTCTGGCCATTCTTCTTTATGCAGTTTAGACATATTCAACATTGAAGAACTGGGGGAAAAGGAACTTGAGAACATTTGCTTTGTGCCAACTTCGTTTCCTAATGCTAAATTAAAAGTTTTAATGTTAGTATCTTCTGCACATAATGAATAAAGCTCCTTATAAACATCAGGTAGGGGTTCAAACGAATAGATAGTTGCACCCGGAAACACATGACGAATTGTTCTAGCAAACTGTCCCTCGTTGGCACCAACATCGATAATACTTTTTATATCAAAATTGGCAAGAAATTGATAATTTTCTAATTCTTTCATTTTCTTTTCTCGTTTTTGTGCTTCACGAAGATTCTTTAGAAGCCTAATTTCCAAACCAAGAGAATTGAATATTTTATGCATCACAGCTTTAATCATAGGGCTAGAAGATTGAGTTTCAAAAGATGGGTTTTAAACATAAAACTAGGAAGTGATCGCCAAGTTTCATAGTCCAAGGCACACTGGTTAAATGCTTGAGATGTGAGTATTGCGGGATTGACAATATGGCTCTCAAAAATCGGGCAAAGTTACGGGCTGCTAATGTAGTTTCAAAGGCAAAATCAGTGTTAGCATTTACCAGTGTTTCTAATCTTGCTAACATTAATCCTCCGGCTTGAACTGCTACAGATTCGGGGTTAAAAGGAGAAAGTCCGGCTGCTATTTCATCAGCGTTGACGTATTCAAATACTTCTAGAAAATAGGGGAGAATTTGCATAGCGGCGGTAGTTTTACCAGAACCGTTTGCACCACCAATAATGTATAAGTTAGGCATTATTTTAATGGTAAGTTTATTCAGCAAGCCCTATATATTTCAAGTATTCTGCGAAGGTGACAACGGCACTTTCTTTTGGCTTGACTGTAACTGCCAATAATTTCTATAGATACCCGACGACAACCCCAGTAACTCACTGTGGGTTCCCCTTTCCACAATGCGTCCCTGCTGAAGCACCACAATCTGATCCGCATTAACAATCGTCGATAATCGGTGAGCAATCACTAACACCATCCGGTTTTGCCCAAACTTATCCAAAGCTTCTTGGACAAGCTTTTCTGAAACCGTATCTAGAGCGCTAGTAGCCTCGTCTAAAATCAGCAAATCCGGATCGGATAAAATCGCCCGGGACAGGGCGATCCGTTGCCGCTGACCCCCACTGAGTCGGTACCCCCTCTCCCCGACTACCGTGTCATAGCCCAAGGGTAAATCCTGAATAAAGCCATCGGCTTGAGCCGCTTGGGCGGCAGCCATCACTTCCCAATCTGTAGCAGTCGGACAAGCAAAACGAATATTTTCAAGGATAGTGGCATTGAACAGAAAAGTATCCTGACTGACAACCCCTAATCGTTGCCGCCAGCTACTAGGATCATAGTCGCACAAATCCCGACCATTGACCAAAATCTTTCCTCTGGTCGGATCATAAAGCCCCACCAATAAATCCGCCAAGCTAGACTTACCCGCCCCCGACTGTCCCACCAGGGCCGTTACTTTGCCCAAAGGTAGGACAAGATTAATATCTTGCAGTACCTCCCCCTGATCAGCCAAATAACGCAGACAAACCCCATGGAAGCTAATATCTGTGGCTAGGTTAGTAAAGGGTACTGTTCCCAGCCGCCCAAACTCCTTATCTCTGGGGTCAAGAATTTCTTGAAAGCGGGCTAACCTACCATAGTTATCAGCAAACCCCGTGACCGCTCCAGTAACACCCTGAAGACGGATATTAAACCGTTGCAAGGCCAAGACAAAGGTGACTAAGCTGGGTAACACCCCAGTGCTCCGCCGGGAAAACAGCAAAAAGGCAATACCCGCAATAATAGCCAACAAAATGACCGGTAAGGTTTGGGTAATGGGATTGGTAATATTCAGCAAGCGGATCTGTTTTTGCAGCCCCGGCTTAACCTGCTCTACTAATGCCTTAATTTGAGCCACAGCCCTGGATTGACGTCCTGTGGTGTGCAAGAGCCTTAACCCCTGCAAATTTTCCGTTACCTGTTTGCTAATTTCCACCAGTCCTTGCTCATTAACACTAGAGTAATGGCGGATACGGGGCAGTAATTGCTTTTGGATAACATAAAAAACTAAGACAGTGGACAGAGCGGCCAATAACAGCCAAGGGGAAATCACCACCAGAATGCCTAGATAGACCAAAAGCAGCAAAAAGTTAGTGATCAAAGTATTAGCTAATGTAATCTGGGTTTTAACCGTGGGACCAGCGCTACTGGCATAGGAAGTTAAATCTCCTACCTTATAACGACTGGCACAGGCAAAGCTAAAACTGAGAATTAGGCGATGAATATACTCTGTGAACTTAACCTGTAATCTGATCCCCAAGTCCCCCGCAGTCACCGCATTCCAATAGTTGCAAAGCCCCAGGAAGATTTGGGCTGTCACTGCTAGTCCTAATAAGAGAATAAATAACACCTCCTGACCAAGGGCATTCAACCAACTCCCTAGTCCGGGGACTCCTGCTAAGATGGCATACTGGTTCCAGTCTATTCCTTGGGGAGTGCTCAACAGGGTAACCGCCAAGAAGATAATGCCAAAGGTTCCCCCTTCAAACATAGCCCCTATAATACCAGTGACAAAGTTGGCTAGGATTAAACCCCAGTTCTCCCATGCAGACTGCAAAATCAGTCGATCTGCTTCAGTTTTCAGGTAACGCTTCAAAAACCTAGAGGCTGATCTGCGTCCTAGCTTCACTGTCTTTGCTAAATTCATTAATTCGGTTAAGGTTGTTTACAATAAGTCAAGACTTGATTTTCCCAATACCAAAGGCGATCGCACCAGTGTAGCAAGGCGATCGCCTTTGCCGTGCTGCATC
The DNA here is from genome assembly GCF_014696195.1 of Sphaerospermopsis sp. FACHB-1094. Lineage (NCBI taxonomy): Bacteria > Bacillati > Cyanobacteriota > Cyanophyceae > Nostocales > Aphanizomenonaceae > Sphaerospermopsis > Sphaerospermopsis sp. FACHB-1094. The sequence goes on from NZ_JACJPT010000054.1 coordinate 25,975, forward strand.
ATACCCAATTAATCTCATAAATTTTTGATTAACTGATATTTTGTTGTAACCAATTTTCCAGTTGATTTATCTCAGTGATTTCTAGTAAATCTGTAGCCAAATCTTCTAATTTAGAAGTTGACAATTGATTAATTTTAAGGTTTAACTCCGATGATAAAGCCCCAAAACGACGGTCAATTAATTTCTTTACTAACTTGAGACTTTCCTGCTGTAAACCCTGCTGTAAACCCTGCTGTAAACCCTGCTGTAAACCTGTTGCTAGACCTAGTTCTAAACCCTGTTTTTCTCCTGCTTCTAAACCTTCCTTTAATATTTGTTGATACCAAGGAGACTCTCTTAAAATAGTCATATCCCACCTCATTATCTGTTGTACTAAAGGTATATCTAAGACAAAACTAGCAAAAAATGATAGTAATGGTTCTAAATCTGTTAGAGTTTCATTGGCTCGTAATTCTACTACTGCTTTTCTGACTATGTTTTCATTTCCTCCTCCTTTTAATATTGGTACGAAAGGTAATAAACTTGATAGCTTATTCTCAAAAACTAAATTAACGTCTAGTTCCCATAGATTAATAACATGATAATTTTGATAACTTTTGATTTCCATAAATTCCGCTTCATAGAAGTTAGGAATTATTTCGCTTTGAGAGTTGGGTAAAATGTTGACTAATACCGGATAAACAGGTAAGTTATAGTTTTCTTTGGCTAGGGCGGTATAGGCATAGATTCTTACAGGTACTTGTTTAGTATAACGCAATTGTAACTCATTGAGAATTAAAAATTCTCCGGCTTTAGGACTGGAGACTTTAATTAATACATCATTTTCTCTAGCTACCCATTGAAAATCAGAATTAATAATTTCCTTAACTGTTAGGTCAGGGTTGTTAGTTAACCAACGTACCCATTGTTCAGGTGCTAGACTAATTAATCTTTTACCACCAATGTCTGCTTTCTTTTTAGTCATTTTTAGTTATATGTTATAAATCTATAGGCGATAGCGATAGCGCTGCTGCAAGCAGATCGCACCAGGGCATAAAACTTCTGATGGGTTCAAAATTAATGCAGACTGTAATGGTGCTGCTAATATTTTGAGATAAGTTTTCCCATATCAGTGTTATCTTTTTGTTTTTTATTCCACCCGAATACAATTGTGCCAATGTTGTTAGTTAAGCAATGATTAATTACCAATCTTGCAGCTTTATTAACGGCATCCCTGGCTTGACGATTGCGTTTTTCAGTTATGTTATCGACTTATCCCCATGTCTAAAAGCCTGGGGCTTGCGTCTCGTTTCAGGGTCAGGATGTACAGCTAAGGATTCTAATGTTCCCCCTTTGCTATTGGGAGCCAGGTAAGTAAATCCTATGACTTTACCAGAATTTTCAATAGCTATATAAACGGGAAATCCCCGGCGATATTCTTCTACCAGTAGGTAGAAAACATTTTGAGGCGGCTGGGGATAACAAATATCTAGTAATTCTTTTAGGTCGGGGAGTATATTATGTACGTTATTTCGGTGGTAAATCTGTATGGTATCAGCGGAGGACATAAACACTGGTAAATTATAACGCTCTTCTGCCAAAGCTGTATAAGCCCGTATCCTTCGAGGCATTTTCTGATTGTACCGTAGCTGTAATTCGTTGAGCAGCAAAAATTCCCCTATTTCTGGCGATAAAACCTTCAGTAAAACATCACTTTCCCGCTCTATCCACTGAAATTCAGTGTTGAGGATGTCTTGTACTTGTAAGTCACTGCGCTGGGTAATCCATTTTTTCTTCTGGCATTGTGGACACCAAAAAGCTTCTAACCACTCTTCCTTTATGGGTACGGACACACAAGTGTTTTTTAACTTTGATGAATCGGACGTAACTTTATATTTGCGACTGACACTATCTAGATAACAACTATGAATAGGACAGTAAATAGCTCTACGTTTGGAACGTTTCCGATTATGGTTACACCTTTTATGCAATTCGTCCCCCTAATATCAAAATCAATAGGAAGGTTACGTTTGGAGAAACTGAGATCAATCAGACCATCAAAGCCCACTCCACAAAAATCAGCTTATACTGAAAGTAACTATTATTTTTTTTAATTCACTTAATAATAAACTTGAGATGAAAAACCCCGTTAGGAATTATTTCATTTTTAGGTTTATCTTATTTTATTACACAAGTCAATTGTACCACAAATTCAAGCAGTAATTTCAAAAATTTTTACCCTTTTTAATATTCGCTGTTTGCAGTAAAACCTCAAGATACTGTTGGCAAATAATTTGCGGTGTAAAGTGGGATTGTAGATACTCACGGCCAGCTTTACCCATCTGTTCTGCTAGTGTTTGGTTACTTTGCAATAAACGGATAAATGTCGCCAGTCCCTGACCATCCCCATGGTCAAATGCTGCCCCACATTCAGCGTCAGTAATTATTTTTCTTAAGCTAGAGTCGGGTGAACAAACTACCGCCAATGGTCTCCCAGCTGATAATGCTGAATACAACTTACTCGGCAATACTAAACTTTCGCTGCTGGGGTTAACACTCACTAAAGACAGGTCGCAGGCTGTGAGAGAATAGGCTAAATCTTCCTTATCTTGATAAGGTAAAAATGTAAAATTACTTAGCTCTAGTTGAGAGACCCTAGCAATCAACTCTTCCCGTTTAGCACCCCCACCAATACACACAAACTGCACTGACTCATGTTGTAATTCTCTGGCCGCTACTAACAAAGTATCGATGTCGTGACATCGCCCCATATTCCCAGAGTAAAGGACAGTGAATTTATTGACTAAGTTGTACTTCCACGCAAACCAGTTTTCTGATTTGGCAATAGGTACAATTAAATCTGGGTTAGCCCAGCTATGAATTACAGAAACTTTATGGGCGACTTGGGGACAGTATTCTACAACCCGTTGTTTCATCTCTGGACTGAGAACCACAATTCCCCCAGCTTTGAGCCAAACTCTCTGATTTAAACCTTGCCAAAGTTTTGTTACCCAGTGCTGCTTTGATACTACACCCAGTGCGATCGCCACATCTGGATACAAATCATAGACTATACAAACATAGGGCAACTTCCACAGCAGATTAGCCACATAACCCACAATGGGCAAAAATGGTGGTGCTGTTGTGATCAGTAACACATTACTTCGCCGCCAAGGTGAGAGCAGATACAAAAAAGCACGAATGCTGTATAAAACTCCATTTACAGCCTTTCCGCGAATTCTCCCAGTCCACATTTGCGCAGTCCGAGACCTATGAATCCTAGTTTGCTCACGCAGTTCCACACGGGGAGCCTTACTCACCCTGAACGCATATCCAGGTTGACTGGTAAACACATCAATCTCTACCCCCTGCTGTTCTAACTGCTGTACAAGTTCCTCAATTAATTGTCCTGTAGCAGCATAGTCTGGAGGAAAAAACTGTGTAACTACAGATAACTTAATTGTTTGCTCATAGAAACAATCATCATCCTTATTTGTACCATCTACCGACGACAGTCCTAATGGTTTGTAGGTCTGTTGAGCATTCTTCATACATCGCAATTAATTTTTAATTTAGGCTAATACTAAGCTGTTATTTATGTAGCTACACAGAAGAGTTGAATGTTAAGATTTTGAGGATATTGTTCAAGTTGTGCATTGGTATTGGTGATACCAAACTTGAGCAATTAGAGAATCTTATCGCAGGATTCAGCACTTATATAGAAATAATATCACAGTATCACAATATCACAATATCACAATGTTACAATATAGGACTTACGCATTGACAGGATCAACCAAATATGAGGTATGGGTTTCGGGCATTTTAACGTGATTTTTTAATTATTTTTGGGCGATAGCGAAGCGCTGCTGCAAGCAGTTCGCTATTGATCGGAAGTTAATCGCCAAAAGCCTGAAACGACGGATTTTCGTTCATGCACATCATGGTGAATTTGTACAGTGCGTAAGTCCTACAATATTACAATATCACAACATCATTGTTATTTCATGTATCAACACTGTATAAATCTCTATGAATCTATCCGACTAATACCCTTGTATTTCTTAGATAGCAAGGACACACAGGATGTAGGCATTTTGTGCTTTTAGCCCCTATCCCCTTAACCTTTATAAGCACATATAGGATAATCTTGCTACTGCAAAATTAATGTCATTGAGTGCTATTTATAAGGAAATGGAGTGAGCCAAAACCACTGAAGCAAATAGGACTTACGCATTGACAAAGTAGTAAAATAGTGTATTGATAGAAAGTGTTATCTACTCAGCAGGTATCAAGTGTCAACAGTTCAGGGTTAGTAGCTAGTTACTGTTTTCTTAACTAATACTAACAAATACTCACATTTCCCAAAATTTCCACTCATCTGCTCTTGATGACAGAATTACAGTAAAATCACTGTATGCTACTAGGATTCAAAACCCAACTCAAAGTTAACAAGCAACAACAACTACTACTGGCGCAACACGCAGGAGTAGCCAGACACGCTTGGAATCAAGGGTTAGCACTGTGTCAACAGGTATTATTACATAACAAACTGCAACCAGAAGAAAAAATCAAATTTCCCACAGCCATAGATTTACACAAATGGTTAGTAGCAGCCATTAAATCTACCCATCCTTGGTATTATGAAGTGTCTAAATGCGCCCCTCAATACGCATTAAGATATTTATCAGATGCCTTTAAATCCTTCTTCAAAAAAAGTAAAGGGTTTCCTAAGTTTAAGAAAAAGGGTAAACATGATTCTTTTACCTTAGATGGTGCCATAAAAATTGACTACAGAAAGGTAAAAGTCCCTGTAATTGGTTGGATAAAAACTTATGAAATTCTCCCTACAGTATATCAACCGAAATCTGTCACCATCAGTAAACAACTCTATATTAGACCTCTCCGAAAAAGATGTAGGGACAATTCATGAATTGTTCCTACGAATGGGTTTCAAGTTACGCATATTTAATTACCGGATATGTCTATTGGATTTAATCTGATCTTCGTACTTAGTGAAAATAGAGTGTAAAATATGTCTAATATCCACAATCAAACTGACAAACCCGTAAATCCCGAACAGACGAGAAACTCCATCACTCCATTTTTTCCCTATCCCCCTTTTCTGGAAAATCAGCAACAAGAAAATCGGCAACAAAGGGAGGATTGGAATTACAAAGAATTTTTAAGTTTGTTAAGGCGTCGAATTGTAGTTGTTGTGGGAGTAGCTACAACTGTACTTGCCAGTGTAGGTGTAAAGATTTACTTAAATCCCCAAAGCCCACCAGAATATGAAAGCAGTTTTACAATCCTGGTTGAAACCCCTGATAATAGGAGTGAGTTGTTAAACTTAGGCGATAACATCAACCGAACAGTTACAGAGAGTTTCGATTATGAAACTCAAATTCTCGTGATGTTGGGTTCTGACATTCTGCAAAACAGCATTAAACAGTTACAAGCTAACTATCCAAACATCAACTATGGATATCTGACTCGGGGTCTAAGGATTTCTCGTGTAGGTCAAACCAAAATTATTCAAGTCAATTATCGTAGCCAAAACCCTGCGGAATCCAAAGATGTACTAGAACAAATTGCTGCCGATTATTTAGCTTACAGTCAACAACAAAAGCAAAATACCCTCAGTGAAAGTTTAAAATATCTAGATGAGGAAATACCCAAGATACAAAGACGCGTCAACCAGGTTCAGGCAACATTAGAACAGTTCCAACGTAGGCATAACTTTCTTGGTCCAGAAGTCCTAGCGGAAGCAATTGGAGAGCAAATCACAGATGTAAATCAACAACTGCAACAACTACAACTACCACTAGCCCAAGCTCGTGCTGATTGGAATTTCTTACAAACTGAAGATGGTGTCAGGTCTATCCTGGATAACTATCCTATATATCGGTCATTAAATGAAGAATTGCGCCAATTAGATATTCAAATTGCCACACAATCATCTGTTTTTCAAGATGGAAACCCCGCTCTAATTGCACTCAAGGAAAAACAGAACAACATCAGACCAATAATCGAGCAAGAATCAGAAATATATATCCAAACTAAGCGAGTAGAAGCATATAAATTACTCAAATCCTTAGAACTTAATCAACAAGAACTGGAAAAAAAACGCCGAATTTTAGAACGGAAAAACCTGGAATTACCTACACTGATCCGACAATATACAGAAATACAACGCCGTTTAGCTATTGCTAATGAAAGTCTGAATCGTTTTTTATCAGCTAGGGAAGATTTGCTCATTAAACAATCCTCTCAGATGGAACAAGGTTGGCAATTAGTTCAGTCACCTAACCTACCCATAAGTCCTATAGCTGTCTCTTCAACTATGATCCGGGATATGATCATGGGAATTGCCGCGAGTATCTCACTAGGGATTGGTGCAGCTTTACTCTTGGAAAAGCTAGATCATACTTATCACAACGCTTTGAGCCTCAAAGAAAGAATCAAATTTCCTGTATTAGGGAATATTCCCTTTAACCAAGAAATGCAGCAGGATAAATCCCCTACTCTCAAACTCAAAAATGCTTTGATACAATACTCGGATGGGCAGATGGAAACTACTACCCAAAGAACCACCGTAGCCAAACGGCACTACACCAATTACGCTAACAATTTTATCGAAGCCATCAGGGTACTCTACACAAATATACAATTATCAAGCTCTGATACTCCCATCAGTTCTATTACCATCACCTCCTCCATGCAAGGTGACGGTAAAAGTACAATTGCCTTTTATCTGGCTCAAGTAGCTGCAACTATGGGGAAAAAAGTATTACTGGTAGATACAGATTTGCGCCGCCCTAATATTCATACCTTGGCAAATGTAAGTAATCTCTGGGGTTTGAGTAGTTTAATTACTACGGATATGTCCATAGAAAATGTAGTCACAATACTACCTGCTATGAATGAATTATCTATCATTACTTCTGGACCTATTCCCCCCGATGCACCTAAGTTACTCTCATCAGGGAAAATGAAAAAACTGATGGCACAGTTTCAAGATACCTTTGATTTAGTCATTTATGATGCTCCTCCCATTGTGGGTCTAGCTGATACCAATTACATCGCTCCCCAAACCGACGGTGTGGTGATGATCGTCAGGATGGATAAAACAGACCGTTTTGTATTTGAGCAGGCTTTAACTGATATGAAAAATGCGTCCATTGATGTTTTAGGCGTAGTTGCCAATGGACAGCATGGTCGTTCAGACAATTACTACAACTATTATTACCACCAAGGTGAGGAATAATCTGTCAACAGGAAGAATATATCACAAGAAAATCGCCGAAAGGCACGGAAGCCACTTGGCTATCTTACAGTGGAGGAAGTGCCAACGGCGAATTTATTCGCCGCGAATATGATATGATTGGA